>NZ_JACJPL010000018.1:300000-559906 GCF_014696065.1 Leptolyngbya sp. FACHB-261
GCTGAGACGTTCTGGTGCAGCCGGATTGCCTCCGTAACCTGAAATCCGCAGGTAAATACCGGATTGAGGGAGGACATGGGCTCCTGAAAAATCATGCCCAAGCGATTGCCTCGGTAATCGCGCATCTGGCTTTCTGGCAGCTTCAGTAGATTCACTGAACGACTGGTCCGCTCGTCGGGGGGATGGAACAATACCTCACCGCTAGCGATCCGGCCTGGCGGACAGGGGACCAGGCGCATCAAAGTTAGTGAGGTTACCGACTTGCCAGAACCAGACTCCCCCACAATCCCCAGGGTCTCCCCTCGGTTGAGTGAGAAGGAGACATCACTAACCGCCTCCACCAACTTGCTATCGGTCTGGAACTGCACGCGCAGGTTACGGACTTGGAGAATTGGTTCACTCATAGGACAGTTGGCGTAGGCAGCGTGAAGGGAGAGAAGAGAAGCCACAATATGGTCCCTTCATTGTGCACAACTGGAATGGCAAGATTGTCCACCAGAAACCTGCAACACCCCACAATACTTGAAACATTAACCACCCTCAGCCAAGCGTTAACAAAATCTAGTGAGCTAGCCACCAGGCTAAGCATTCCGATAGGCTGTGTTTAGGCTGTGGTGAATTTAGTTTCTTTGCGGAGTGTCCAAAAGCCTCATGCTGCAACGTTCCCTGACTGCTCTGCTGGCTTCAAGTTGTTTGTTAACCGGTTTACCTGCTGCAAGTTTGGCGCAGGCGAACCCTGGGTTTGTTCTCTTTGGCCCTCAAGGCGTCCGTGAACACGCCCTGAACTATCGCCTAGATTTTGACGGACAGCCTGGAGGCATTGATCGCTATCGTCTCCGCATCCGTCGCTCAGATCTAGCCAATGCTCAACTGCAAGACCTGGCAGTTGCTCAAATTCAAATCAGCTATCCCAATACTTACTCTGGCGACTTCGATCCGCGACGGATTGAGCTGCGGGTCGGTGGTAAGAGCGTTCCTCTAGAATCTGCCTCCTGGCAACCCGATAACAACTTGATCGAGGTCATCCCTCAAGATCCGATTCCCTCTGGCAGGGACATGGAAGTGGTGCTATCGAATGTTCGGAACCCACGCTCCGGCGGCATCTTCTACTTCAACTGCCGAGTGATTACCCCTGGAGGCTCTCCACTGTTCCGTCATGTGGGCACTTGGGTGATCAGCACACAGTGACTTGTCTAATTCACTTGTTAGTCACTTGAATAGAGGCAGCCTAAGACCTCTACTGTCAAGTCTTCTGGCTGACGCTCCGACTAGCTCTTTGACTAAGTTTTTTGACTAAGGGAAGCAGAGCGGTACATTTGGTGAGACGGTGTATCGTGGTAGCACGATTAATGCTTGCTGAAGGAGAAACCCGCAATGATACTGGCTACAGCCTTATCTGATACTCAGGTCTACACTGCTCTGGTGGTAGCTCTGTTCCCAGGTATTCTGGCATACATGCTGTCTACCAATTTGTATAAGTAGGTAGTTTCTTCAGGCAGGTCGTCACTCTCCAAATACACCCTCAGTGTTCGGCCAGAGGGCACCTGCCTCTTTAGTATTTGTTTTTCAGATTTGCCTTAATTTTCCCAGCCCTGCTTGAGCCTGTGAGCTTGTATGGTTGCCCGACGACGCCCCTTTCAGCTCTCCTGGCGTGAGCCCCATGCAGCTCAACCAGCCCCCAGACCTTTGCGGAACTCAGCCTTGGGTCGCCGTCTCCCTGCTACTGGCCTTAAGCGACCTCAAGCAGTGAGGCCTTCTGGCCAAGCACAAGCTTCTCAGGCTTCAGCGAAATTTCAACCGGGTCTTCTGCTGGTGCCACCCCAACCTTCAACTGATGCATCAAGGGCGGCTCGCCTACTCCAAGCGCAGCGCAATCGTCGTTATCGTGCTCGGGGCTTGGAGGCAGTAGCAGCGATTGCAGTCAACCTGGTTCTAGCGGCCTCTGCTTGCTATGCGCTGGTGCAGCTATTTCCTTACCAGTTGGCTCAGCAAAAGCAGCTCCACGAAATCAGTAATGAAGTCAAAACGGCCCAGCAACGGGTCAAAGTCCTGCGCGAACGTCTCACTCGCAACTTTGACCCTACCCAGACAGAAGCTATCCTGCGCGAGCAAGGCTTAGTCAACCCCAATCAAGTTCAAGTTGAGTTGATTAGTCCCAAATGGGATGACGGCTCACCCTAGATGGCTCCCCATAGATAATTAGCCAGACGTCCAGAAAGATGTCCGTCAGCAATTTTGATGGTTCCAAATCAAGCTCAATAGCCCACTCCATCATCCATACCAAGGGCTAAACCGGGGAGCTTTCGGAAAGGTTATCGCCAACCGCAGGCTGATAACCATGCTCAAAAGCAAATCGGACTAGCTGGGAGCGATTCTCCAGGTTGAGCTTGCTCAAGATGCTGCTGAGATGGGTCTGAACCGTGCGAGGGCTGATGTATAAACGCTCACCAATCTGCTTGTTGGTGAAGCCTTGGATCACTTCCCAAAACACTTTGACCTCGGCATTGGTCAGCGGTAGCTGTTCAGGAACTGGAGCTGAGGCGTTGCCTGTTTCTTGAGGCATGCCCTGCTGCATCAGGCGCAAAATCTCGGCGTGGGTACGACGGGCCCGCTCGAGCTGAGCCTCAATCTTAGCAACGAGTTCTCGAGGCTCAAAGGGCTTGATTAGATAGTCATCAGCGCCTGTGGCATGACCTTGCACTCGGTCTTCAACTTCTCCCCGAGCCGATAAGAAAATAAAAGGCACGAGTTGGCCAGAGCGTAGGGTGCGCAGTCGATGGCAGAACTCGAAGCCATCCATCTCAGGCATCATCACGTCAGAAACTACCAGGTCAGGAGGTTCCTGCTCAAAAGCAGCTAAGGCCTGCGATCCAGAGCCGACCGACGTGACCAAGTAGCCGCGCTTCTCTAGATAACGGGTTAAAGCCGTTAGCAGAGTAGTGTCATCATCAACGACAAGGATCCTTTTCATAAAGCCAGGGACAGAGGATGTGGAATCGGCAGCAGGGACAACGTGAGTAGTCACGACTGGATGTATTTACCCTGTAGCATTCCCTAGTTTGAGCGACTTAAACCGATCTTAGGGTTGAGCCGGAGGTTTCAGCGCATTCCACAAAAAGTTTGCTGAGGGGCATCAATAGTTTCAGGTGCTCAGCTCTAGAGCAGGCTAATTTATTCTGGTAGTTTACTGTGAGACCGCTGTCACCAAATTGGGGTGCGCCAAGCACAGTCTGATAGCGGTTTGAGTGCATACCCAGCTTGGAAAGTGAATTAACCAGGATGTACGAACGGATTACTCCCCCAGCCACTGGCTCGCAAATCGTCTTCAAAAACGGTGAGCCCATCGTTCCAGATAACCCGATTATTCCCTTTATCCGAGGTGACGGTACTGGCATTGACCTCTGGCCTGCCTCGCAGCAAGTATTTGACGCAGCGGTCAAAGCGGCTTATGGCGGCAAGCGACAGATTACTTGGTTCAAGGTTTATGCAGGTGATGAAGCCTGCGAGCTATACGGCACCTATCAATACCTGCCGCAAGACACGCTGAGTGCGATCAAAGAGTTTGGTGTTGCGATCAAAGGTCCACTCACAACCCCTATTGGTGGGGGCATTCGCTCTCTCAATGTGGCCCTGCGCCAGATCCACGACCTCTATGCCTGCGTGCGCCCCTGCAAGTACTACCCCGGCACCCCTTCTCCCCACAAAAGCCCTGAGAAGCTGGATGTCATCATCTATCGGGAGAACACTGAGGACATCTATTTAGGGATCGAGTGGCGTCAAGGTAGCGAAATCGGGGACAAGCTGATTCAGCTCCTGAACACGGAACTTATTCCAGCCACACCGGAGCACGGTAACAAGCAAATCCCTCTAGACTCTGGGATTGGCATTAAGCCAATCAGCAAGACCGGCTCCCAGCGCTTGGTGCGTCAGGCGATTAAGCATGCACTTCTGTTGCCTAAGGCGAAGCAGATGGTCACCCTGGTCCACAAGGGCAACATCATGAAGTACACCGAGGGAGCTTTCCGAGATTGGGGCTATGAATTAGCAACCAGTGAGTTCCGGGACGTCTGTGTCACCGAGCGGGAGTCTTGGATCTTAAGCAATCAGGAGCGCAACCCCAACCTCACCTCAGCAGAAAATGCTCGTCTTTTAGAACCAGGCTACGATGCCCTCACGGCTGAAAAGCAAGAGAAGTTCTGCCAAGAGGTCGACAGTGTGCTTCAAGCTATCTGGGACAGCCATGGTCAGGGCCAGTGGAAAGACAAAATCATGGTCAACGACCGGATCGCAGACAGCATTTTCCAACAACTGCAGACTCGGCCGGATGAGTACTCAATCCTGGCGACCATGAACCTCAATGGCGACTATCTGTCTGATGCCGCCGCTGCTATCGTCGGGGGCTTAGGCATGGGACCTGGCGCTAATATCGGCGATACCTGTGCCATTTTCGAAGCAACTCATGGCACTGCACCCAAGCATGCTGGGCTCGATCGAGTAAACCCAGGCTCTTTAATTCTCTCCGGCGTGATGATGTTCGAGTATTTAGGCTGGCAGGAAGCAGCAGACTTGATTAAGAAGGGCTTGGGAGCAGCGATCTCAAATCGAGAAGTGACCTACGATTTGGCACGCTTGATGGAACCGGCAGTTGAGCCACCTCTGAAATGCTCGGAGTTCGCGCAGGCCATCATCCAGCACTTCGACGACTAAAGCGGCAATTAGGAGCACTTAGAGGCAAGTCTCCTAACAGCAGGTTAAGAAAATTAAAAGTATGGTGCCCTGATACAAATTGTGTCAGGACATAGGGAATACTAAACGGATAAGTTCCTACCCTGCGATAGAGGACAAATCACCGTGATTGAGCAAATGCTCCATCAAGCCCTGACTGATGGCTATCGAGTCAATATTCAGGACGTTACTGACGGCTGTAGCTGGCAGAACTGCGAGATTCTCGACGTAGCCGAGGGCTGCGTTCGGTTTCGGCGCTGTTCTGTACGCAACGGTGCAGTTGAGATCTGGCAGTATGTCCTACCTCTGAACCGGATCGCATGTGTCTGGTGGCGCACCACTTCTATCGACAGTTCCCTACTGGCTCGCTCTGCAGCTGACTGAGCTTATAGCCTTGTGCTCGTCGCGTCCCTTAGAAGCTATGTCTAGAAGCAACCAAGGGGCGCGAGCCAGCTAAACCTGAGCCTCGAGGTCCTAAAACCTGGCTGGTTAGTAGGGGTGACATCTCTAGGCGGCAACGCCGACAGTAAAGGTAGCGTTCGCTAGCGCGAACGTGTCGCAACATAGTGTCTGAACAACAGGGGCATTCAAAAGTTTCAAAAATCACGGTTTTTAACCAAACTCTAGTTATGAAATCCTCACTTAAATCTCGATCCCGAGCCTAAACTCTACTTTCGGTCTTGATCCCCGCCCCTGTGCACTATCCAAAGACAGAGGCTATTTTTTCGAAATATTTCTAAGCCTGCCAGCGCCGTTTCCAGTGAGAGGTCGGTTCCAGGTTGCTATCCTGTTGCTCCTGCTGTCGGCGCTGGTGGATGGCTTCAGCGGGATCATTTAGGGCTGGATCTCTGTAGGGAACCGCAGCTCGGGTTTGAAGATGCTCTTGTTCCTGCGGCGAGAGTGGCAACCCCAATGCAGACCAAGCTGCAATTGTTCCTGGTGTGCGACGCCCAACTGGCACCGTACTACCGAATTGCAGGCCCACTAAGCTCAAGGCCGTACGAACGGCAGCAGCGCAAGAGTAGGTCACCAAACAAGCTGTTGGCTTTAAGGTTGAGGCGACTAAGCTTAAAAACTCTACCGTCCAGAGCTGAGGGCAGTGAGGCGGCGAGAAGGGATCCAGAAAAACGACATCTGCCGTGAAGTTTTTCTGTGCCTGCAAGCCCTGCAAGGTTCGTCTAGCATCTCCTAGCAGCAATTCAGCGCGCAGGCAAGGGGTCGCCAGGTATCCCTGTTGAGCTAGCTGCTCCAAAGGGGCTGCAACTCCTGGTGACCACAGGCGCAGTAAGCGTTGTGCCGCAGCCTGAATTGGCACCTGGGAATTGAACTCTAATCCCCATAGCTCGACCTGGCAGGTTGGATTAGCCTGCCAAATGGTTTCTAAAGCAGCTGCACTGTTGTAGCCCAGACCGTAACAAATATCTAAAAGGCGCAGGCAGGAGGCTTCTCTTGCCCGTTCAGCCAGTTTCGCAGGACCAACAAACTTAGCCTCTGCCTCCTGTTTGGCTCCTTTCAGGCTATGAAATGCCTCTTGGAATTGTTGGGAATAGAACGTGAAGGAGCCGTCGCCGGTTGGCTGTAGCGTTAGCTGATCCGCAGGATTAGCCACCACTTGCTACACGACTAACGGAAATCATCAGCATCTGCTGAACCAGTTTGAGCAGCGGCAGGTTGGCGGCGTGCGAAAAATTCAATTCGGTAGTCCGTGATGACTGTACCGGTCCGCCGTTCCACCTCGCGTAGCAGGTCCTCAGGCAGTTGTACAACCACATCTAAAATCTGGTTGGTGTCAACGCAATTGACATGGCTGTGAGGATCGCTGACGTTTCCGTAAAGTCGCCCCTCAGCTCGCTCAATGCACTCGATGATGCCCTGGCTGGAAAGGGCCTCTAGATTTTGGTAGACCGAGGTGTGACCGATACCTTTCCCGGTCTGATTCAAGCGGTCGTAGATCTCCCGTGCAGAGAGATGTTCCTGGGCCTGCCAAAGCAACTCTAAGATGTAACGACGTTGACGGCTCAGGCGCATCCCTAAGTGCTGACACCGGGCTAGGGCATCATCAAGGGATTCAATTGGTTTCACCATAGCGTTCTGGTCCTGCAAGCCTCGTGTTTTTAAGGCTATTACTTCTATGCTACGACACTCGAAGTCGTTATGAGTTCCTGCAATAGTCCAACTGACCAACAGACTACTATTCTGAGAACAGTTGTAGATTTTTTCTTTCCTGATTCACCTCCATGAATCTTGAACGCATCAAAACTTTAGTTGAAACCTTTACTGCTGCTGAGCTGGAAGCCAAAATTCAGTTAATGGAAAGCTGTTTTGTCCCAGACGAGCCGGGACCTCCCGAAGTCTGTGCTGACCTAGATGCTGTTGAAGCAGATATCTACGACTATGCCAAGGCACTAGCCATTCGTCAGCAGATTGAGCAGCAAGGGGTACCAATGCGAGAGGCATTGCGAGACTTAGCTAGCCGTATGCGCCGTTTCTCGGAGCGCACATCCTAGCCACACTAGCTCTAAAGTCCTGCACCTAGACCTGCATACCACTACACGATATTGATTTTTATATGTATCGGCTCACGTCCTCAGTGGGCTCTTGGACGGTTTGGAAGAGCGAAGTGGCCTACACTAGACTGCAAACTGGTCATATAAAGTTTTGTTCAGCCTGGTTTCTGGCCCCATGACTACCACCATTTATCTCAATCCAACCTGCCTAGAAAATCTAGATCTCTCACCGGCTCAAATTGTGATTGAGAAACTAGTGCAGGAGCCCCTAGCGAACGAACAGCAATTGCACTTCGATATCAGCTATCCACGGGAGAGCAATGACCCACGCGAGCTCTCGGAAATTCCCGAGGTTCGTCTGTGGTTTATTCGCCTGGATGCATACTACCCCTGGCTACCCTATTTCTTGGATTGGAAATCTGGGGAGCTGGCTCGTTACGTTGCGATGTTAGTCCCGCACCAATTCAGTAGCAGAGAGGGTATTCAATTCAACCCTGAAGCTCTAGAGATCTTCGTGATGAGCAAGATTTTTGTTCTCATGACTTGGCTAAGCGATCGCAGCATTGAGCCAGAAAATAAATTACGGTCTATGGCTCAAGTTTTGGGCTACGACATCGATCTTGCCTTTTTCCAGCTTCTTAGCGCAGAGGGAAATTGAGCTCTGTGGGAGATTCGAGCTGGCAAACTTCGATTGCCCGTCGGATCTGGGTGTCCGGGCAGGTACAGGGGGTTGGCTTCCGAGCTTACACTCAGCAGCGGGCTAGAGAGCTAGGCCTAGTCGGTTGGGTGCGCAATCGAGCTGACGGACGAGTAGAGATTCAGTGTTGCGGCCCTGCTGATCAAGTGGAAGCATTGATCGAGTGGTGCCAGCAAGGAGTACCAACTGCTGTTGTGGCCGGGGTGGAAACCAGTGAGGACATTGCTGGCAATGACTTTCCAGACCCCTTTGAGATTCGGCCTACTGCATCCTGATTAAGGCTTCACGGCTGGTGTTGCCTCAGCCTTAATGTGATGATGAGGTGACTCTAAATGCAGAACGAGGCAACAGGACATCTTGGTTCGAGCGGTTCTATGCGGCTACTACGGGCTGGGTAACGCAGGCGACGAAGCTCTGCTCGCTACGCTGTTGCAGATGTTGCCCTCGTCTGTAGAACCCCTGGTTCTCTCAGCAAACCCCACCCAAACCCAAAACCTGCACCGTGTAGCAGCCTGCGATCGATGGAATCCGGCTACTGTATTGCAAGCTCTGCAGGCTTCTCAAGTGTTCATCTGGGGCGGTGGCAGCCTCATGCAGGATGTTTCCAGTGCCGCTAGCCCTGTTTACTATGGCGGTTTGATGGGACTCGCCCGTGCTTTAGGGCTCAAGACCATTGCCTGGGCTCAGGGTGTTGGCCCGCTTCAACGCTCTTGGACCCGATGGCTCACTCATCAAGCGCTCAAAACCTGTTCTGAAATTAGTGTCCGTGATGGTCGCTCAGCCCATTTGCTTCAGTCCTGGAACCTGAAATGCACCCTAGCTCCTGATCCAGTTTGGGCTCTAGATTCGCTGCCTGTCGGTGACCTTTGGCAGTTGCCTGCTCCACGCGTAGCGGTTGCCCTGCGTCCGCATCCACAACTTACAGCCAAGCGGTTGGAGAGTCTTAGTAAGGCCTTAGTCGATTTTCAAAAGGCGACCGAAACCTGTCTGCTGTTATTACCCTTTCAGCCCGAAGCTGATGAGCCTATTGCTCAAACGATTCAAAGCCAGCTACCGGGTCCTAGCGTCATTCTCAAACCCAATAGTCCAGCTCAACTAAAGGGTGTGTTTCGAGGCGTTGAAATGACGCTAGCGATGCGTTTTCACGGTCTGATTATGGCAGCAGCCGAGGGATGCCGTTGCTTTGCCCTCAGCTATGACCCCAAAGTAAGTGCTTTGATGACCGAACTCGGCCTGCCAGGCTGGGAGTTAGCCGATTTGCCCTCTGATTCGAGCGAAATCACTCGGGTTTGGCTTGAGCACTATGCGAATGGTGACCCACTCAGCAGCGACCAAATTCAGTCGCAGCGGGACCGAGCTCTAATGCATCAGGATGTTCTGATTCGGGCCCTGGCAACCTAGCCAGTCGTGGCAGTTAATGCCCCAGGCTAAAACGTATCCAGCTAAAACGTACCGAGCTAAAACGTAATAGTTCAGGCAGCAACAATAGCTGCAATCTTCTAGAATCTGGTGAGCTTGACTAGAGCTTTACAGGGCCCACTATGAGCTTGAACTTCCGGTTTGCAGTGGTCAGTGACCTGCACCTTGCCTTGCCACAGACGATTCGCGATACAGTGAGTCGCTTTCATCTGGTGGAGGTTAGTGTTGCTGCGCTAGAGCAAGTTCTAGCTCATTTAGTCACTCTGGAATTGGATTTTCTGTTATTACCAGGTGACCTTACTCAAGATGGCGAGCCGGAAAATCACCATTGGTTAGCCCAACGCCTCCAACAGTTGCCCTTTCCCACCTATGTGATTCCAGGCAACCATGATCTTGTCGCTCCGGTCGAGCTTTCTCGCTTCGCTGGCTACTACCGCCGCCAGGGTTACCAAGATTCAAATCAACCCTACTATGCTTGCTTACCCCTGCCTGGTCTTAGACTCATTGGCCTGAATTCCAATGCGTTCTGTGCTGAGACTGGGAGACAACTTGGTAGGTTAGATGACGAGCAACTGCGTTGGCTAGAAGCAGTCTTAAACAGTTCCCAGAGCCTGACCACTCTGGTCATGGTACATCACAATGTTTTGGAGCATTTGCCTGGTCAAGCTAGCAATCCCCTCGGACGTCGCTACCTACTAGAGAACGCTGACACCCTGACCAGCATCCTTAGACGGTCGGGGGTGAAGCTAGTGTTCACCGGCCACCTGCACGCCCAAGACATTGCGCACAGCTATGACCTCTACGACATCACTACAGGCTCCCTAGTCAGCTACCCTCACCCTTACCGAGTCCTGACCTATCGCGCAACTACAAGTGGAGCTGAGCTAGACGTGGACTCCCATCGGGTTGAAGCATTGCCTGACTGGCCTACTCTGCAGCAGACTTCACGGGAGTGGATGGGACAACATAGCGCCTCTTTTATGCTCAAGCTGCTGACACAACCGCCTCTGAATCTCTCGATACAAGAGTCAGAACCTTTGTTGGCCCAGCTGCGTTACTTTTGGGCAACCGTTGCTGCTGGAGATGCTCGATTTAGCTTTCCTGACTTCCCCGCGCCAGTTCGGCAGTACTTCGAGCGTTTCAATGATTTACCGCCTGCAGACAACCAGGCTACGTTGCAGCTCTAGCAAAGACTTTTTGAGGTTCAAGTTGTGCAACCAATTGCGCCAGCCTAAGGCTTAGTCACCATCAGTGGTTCAAACCAAGGCTGAAATTCATCGCGACGAAATACGCGCAGTCGGTTGGATTGACCGAAACGAATGAGGCTAGGCAAGCCATGCTCCTGCAAAAACTGTCGAATCCAGCTTCCCACCCCCAGGCTGCCTTGAATCGGCATCTCCGCCTGGAAGCGGTCATACATCATGATCAGCTGGCTACGAGATTGAAGGGGCGCGTCCTGTTCGATCAACTGAGGCAGGCCATTGTGTTGCGGGGAGCCTTTCTCAAAGTTTTTCTCAGGACTGGCTTGGTCAACAAAACTAGGGCGTGCAGAGGGCTTAGTAATTAGGTGGTCAAAACTAGCAGTAGTGTGAAGTGGCTGAGAAGAGTCGCTACTGACAGGATCTATAGTGCGCTGAGCTGTGGCAAAATTAGGTCTGAAGCGGCGCCGCTTGCTTTGAGTCATAAATTCTCCTAAAGGACAGTACCGCCAACCCTGCCCACTCTCCGGCTTTTCTCGGCCCGGAGATCCTTGGCGATGGCTGACGAACGAGATGTAAGCTCAATCGAAGTGGAAAAACTTACACTTATTTAGATACTACGCAACCTTATGAAAGAGTGCAAATACCCAAGACGCTTTATTTGTGAAGATATGTATCAAGAACGAAGCTGCTGACGCCCATTGCGCACGATGCGCATTAAGTCATTGAGTTGCTGCTCTAAACCGGATAAGGTTTGATCCGCATATTCATCAGCGCCGCGTTGGATCTGGTCGCGCTCAGCTACAGCTCTCTGGTATTCTGCTTCCCATTCAGACTGAGCTTGGCGTCGCATTTGAGCAATTTCAGCCATCGCCGCACTGCGGGCCTCTTCAATTTCTTGTTGCAAGCGACGTCGAATCTGGTTCGCTTCAACCTCAACTTGGCGCAGGAGCCCAGACTCTTCGACTAGCTGACTGGCCTGCTGCTTGGCCGCTTCAATTACTTCTTGAGCGTAGCGGTTAGCTTGGCCAATAATCTCATCTTTCTGATTTAGAACTTCCTCAGCTTCCTCAAAGGCTGACGGTAAGTTCAGGCGAATTTGATCGAGCTGCTCTAGGAGTTGCTCTTCATCGACCAGCGTGCGTTTGCTCAGCGGGAAACGGGGACTGTCGAGCACCATTTCCTCAAGCCGGTCGAGTTCCCGTTGGATATTCAGGCCTCCTGATCGGACGTTGGGTGGGTCTTGGCGTAGCATGTGGCGATATCCAGAGCAACTCGTTCTGGGACTAGATGATGGACCGGACCACCGAAACGGGCAATTTCTTTAACCAGGCTACTGCTTAAGAAACTGTACTCAGTGGAGGCTACCAGAAAAACCGTCTCAATTGACGCGTCAGACAGGGTCTTATTGGTATGTGCCATCTGCAACTCTAATTCAAAGTCGGATAGCACCCTCAATCCGCGCAGTAACACTCGTGCCCCCCTTGCTTTGGCATAGGTTACAGTCAGACCTGCAAACGAATCTACCTCCAGATTGTGCAGATGCTGCGTGGCCTCGCGAATCTGCTCGATGCGTTGCTGCACTGAGAATAGCGATTCTTTGTTGGGATTGCGCAGTACCGCTACGATGACCTGAGCAAAAAGTTGGCAGCCTCGCTCAATAATGTCGAGATGCCCCAGAGTAACTGGGTCAAAGCTGCCGGGATAGATGGCAATTCCCGGACGGGTAGCGGGGGCAGGGCCTTGCTGTGTCAAGAGCGTAGGATAAGCGAGGAACGTATGAAACTTAGAGATTATACCGGCAAGTCCACGCCAAGTTTGCCCTGCTGCCACACCTGACCTTGAACTAAGGTATGAACTTGCCAGGACACTTGCGAATCAGGGTAGTCCTGGCGGAAGTGAGCGCCTCGGCTCTCCGTGCGGTAAAGCGCGCTCTTAAGCAGTAGATAACTGACATCAAGTAAGTTGTGTGTCTCTAACGCAGTACGCAGTTCCGGAGCTTTGGGCAGGCCTTGGGAGGAAGAAAAGAAGGGACTAGCAGCAGCCTGCCAAGCTTCTACTTGGTCTAGGCCTTGGCTCAAATCTGCTCCATTGCGAGACAGCCCAGCAGTTCGCCACAGCAAGTAAGGTAGCTCTTGACGAATTTCAGCCACAGGGCTGGGTCCATCAGTAGGGGTCAGCTCAAGGGACTGAGGCGGCGTCAAGTGAGTAGGTGTAGGTTCGGTAATAACTGCCTCAGCTACCTCGGCACCAAACACCAAACACTCCAGCAAGGAATTGCTGGCCAGACGATTTGCCCCATGTACACCGGTGCTGGCAGTCTCACCAATAGCGTAGAGGCCTGGAACCGTTGTGGCCCCTTGTAAGTTGGTGACAATGCCGCCCATCCAATAGTGAGCAGCAGGTGTTACCGGAATGGCCTGGGTGAGTGGGTCTACCCCCCACTGCTGACAAACTCGCAAAATATTGGGAAAGCGGTGCTCAACGGTTGTTCGAGGGATAGACCGCAAGTCCAGAAACACTGTGGCGTTTGAATTGTTTGGCTGAGTCTGCTGCAAATGAGTAAAAATGGCTCGACTGACAACATCCCGTGGAGCTAGTTCGCCCAGCGGATGATAAGCAAAGGCAAATCGCTCACCGGCGGCATCCAGTAAATGGGCACCTTCGCCCCGCACTGCTTCACTAATCAAAAAGCGGGGGGCGCCTGGCACGCTCAGGGCTGTGGGATGAAACTGCATAAACTCCAGATCCTGAAGCAAAGCCCCCACACGCCAAGCCATTGCAACACCATCGCCAGTACTGGGAGGCGGATTGGTGGTCCGGGCATACAGTTGGCCACCACCGCCTGTTGCCAGAATCACTGCCCGAGCACTCAACCAACGGGGTTTCAGCGGCAGGTGTTGGCTTTCGACCAAGCAAACACCCTGACATCGGCCCTCATGCTGCCAGAGATCTAGGACTAAAGTTTGGTTGAGGATTTGAATGTTGGATCTGGCTAAAACTTGAGCTGTAAGCGTGCTCACCAGTTCTCGCCCAGTAGCATCAGCCGCATGGAGCACCCGACGACGCGAATGAGCGGCCTCTAAAGTCAGGGCCAGTTGCTCACCATAGCGGTCGAAGGCCACTCCCATTTCCACGAGCTTAGCGATATGCCGAGGGGCCTGCTCCACTAGGAACTTGACAGCAACCGGGTCGCATAGTCCCACACCGGCGGCCATGGTATCGGCAATATGCAGAGCGGTAGAATCACCCGGGTCGATCACTGCAGCAATGCCACCCTGTGCCCAGCCACTGGCTGAGAGCGATAACGTGTCTTTAGTGACTAAGCCCACTCGACAAGCTTGAGGCAAGAGCAGAGAGGTATACAGCCCTGCAGCTCCGCCACCGATAACCAGCACATCAAAATCCGGTTTCAAGAGCGCATCCTCACTGGCGTACCTCAGCACTCTCGGAGTTAGGGGATACAAGAACACCCCCTATCCAGTTTGGCACTGAGAAACAACGCCAAATTGAACAGGAGGTGATGGAACGTAGGATTCAGAATGTGAAGCAAAAACTGAAGGAACGCACCTGAGACTTAGCGATAGATGCCGTTGTTGATTCGGTCCCGCTCCAGAGACTCGTTAATTGGTCCTAAAGTGAATTTGTCCAAATTCTCACGAACCCGCTCTTTCTGAGCCTCGGTGAGACCGGGCAGATTCAAGATATCCTCAACTTTCTCGTAAGGCGCGTTTTGAACAATTACCCGAGCAGCCGTCGGGTAAAGACCAGGGATTTTACGAAAGGCAGAGATGTTGGTGTTATTGAGATCAATTCTTTGACCCAGTTTGCCCAGCAAATCTTCTACTACATTGCGCACCGGCCCTCTTTCAGCTTCTGCCATCAGGCGCACTGACGGGGCTCCCACACCTGTCATCGCGCTAGCCCAGGTGGGTAAACCCCAACCCAGGCTCAGGGTCAAAATCATCGTTGCCAGTGCAAAAAGCCGAACCAATGGTTTCACGAAACCCATACCTCCCTACTTGTCAACAGGCACAGAGCAAGCACAGCAGATTGAATAATCACAGCATTACAGAAATTGGTCCAAAAACCTATGGCCCGAGTGTTTAGAGCCGTTAAAGCCTCATATCAAGCAGCTTACCAATGCTGGCTTGGGTGGATAGGCCAGACCAATGGCTCAGCCATGCGATAGGATGATCTAATGCCGATTTTCCGCTATTCAAGGCCGTACTATGCCGAATGCAGAAGCAATAATCCGCGCGATTGAAGCGGAACAAATGAAGGGTAACCTTCCGGAAATCCACGTTGGCGACACTATCAAGGTCGGCGTGCTGATTCAAGAAGGTGGAAAAGAGCGCGTCCAGCCCTACGAAGGAGTTGTGATTGCCAAGCGTAACAGTGGCATCAACGCCACTATCACGGTTCGTCGCGTCTTTCAGGGTGTTGGGGTTGAGCGGGTCTTTCTATTGCACTCCCCGCGGGTCGAAAGCATCAAGATTATTCAACGCGGTCGCGTCCGTCGAGCCAAGCTCTACTACCTCCGCGATCGCGTCGGTAAGGCAACCCGCATTAAGCAGCGCTTCGACCGTCCCGTAGACACCAACAAGGTTGAAGGCGTCAAGGCTCTGAGCAAAGCTAAGACCAAGGCCAAGGCTAAGCGACAAGCTCAGCTAGCTGCCAAGGCCGAAAGTTAAACTCTAGTTGACGTGGGCAGCCTTTAGGCATACTGTATAAAGGTTAAGCCGCTGACTTGATTCAGGGGCAATTGCTCTTGAGCGCTCTTAGTTCAGTTGGTAGAACGCAGGTCTCCAAAACCTGATGTCGGGGGTTCGAGTCCTCCAGGGCGCGCTGAGCTAGAGAGCTTATCTGGGAGGGGGAGCCCGGAGGCAGGTCTGAGCTGGCTCGAGTAGAGTTGATTCAGAGGGCTTTCGGGTTTTCTTCCGTCTTGATAAACCGGACTCAGTGTTCGACAAGGTCAGCGGGGATCAGCCTCGAAGCTGGTAGACAACGCGAGGTTGCGCACAATGGCGGAGAAAGACAGCGACCAGACAAAGAAGGGAGCGTCACCGGCGCAGAAAGAAGGCTCTGTCAAGGAGTCTGGAACTGGGGCAAATCGGTTTAACCTGCCCCAGTTCCTTCAGGAAACCCGAGAGGAATTGGCTAAGGTGGTCTGGCCGAGCCGTCAGCAGCTCATTAGTGAGTCTGCGGCAGTCCTGTTAATGGTCGTATTCTCGGCTCTGCTGATTTACACGGTGGACGGCGCTTTCGGCTGGATTGCGACACGGATATTTGCATCATGACCTTTGCAGCAGACTTGAACGGTGGCGAGCTCAATGACGGCCCTGACTTCGAGCAGGTAGAGCTTGAACAACTCCAGCGCAACGCGCGTTGGTACGCAGTGCAAGTAGCTTCGGGCTGCGAGAAGCGAGTGAAAGCCAACCTAGAGCAGCGCGCTCAGACGCTAGATGTGGCTGATCGCATCGTGCAGATCGAGATTCCTCAAACGCCAGCCATTAAGATCCGCAAGGACGGCTCACGCCAGGGAACCGAAGAAAAGATCTTCCCCGGCTATGTGCTAGTGCGCATGCTGATGGATGACGAAGTCTGGCAGGTCGTGAAAAACACTCCCAACGTAATCAACTTCGTTGGTGCTGAGCAGCGGCGGCGCTATGGGCGAGGCCGAGGCCACGTCAAACCTCTGCCCTTAAGCAATGCAGAGGTAGAGCGCATCTTCAAGCAGGCTGAGGAGCAGGAGCCGGTGATCAAGGTCAGCATGGCTGCTGGCGATCGGATCAAAGTTCTTTCAGGTCCATTTAAGGACTTTGAAGGGGAAGTCGTGGAAGTTAGCCCTGAGCGCAACAAGCTCAAGGCATTGCTGTCCATTTTCGGCCGCGACACCCCAGTGGAGCTGGAATTTAACCAGGTCCAGAAAGAGGGGTAGGGACCAAAAAAGAGGATCAGGGGCAGGGTTAGCCTTGTCCCCGATCGCCCGTCAATCGGAGTTAGTTCGAGTCAATGGCAAAAAAAGTAGTTGCGGTGATTAAGCTGGCGCTCAACGCTGGCAAAGCGAACCCGGCGCCTCCGGTTGGTCCTGCTCTGGGTCAGCACGGCGTCAACATTATGATGTTCTGTAAGGAGTACAACGCCCGTACTGCCGAACAGGCGGGGTTGGTCGTGCCTGTGGAAATCTCGGTCTATGAAGACCGGAGCTTCACGTTCGTACTCAAAACGCCTCCAGCCTCGGTGCTGATCAAAAAGGCGTTGGGCATTAACAGCGGCTCTGCCAACCCCAAGTCTACGAAGGTTGGTGCTCTGACCCGTGCTCAGTTACAGGAAATCGCTCAAACGAAGATGCCTGACCTCAATGCCAATGACATTGAGGCAGCCATGAAAATCGTGGAAGGGACAGCCCGCAACATGGGCGTTACCATCCGCGACTAATCAAACCATACATGGGGAAGAAGCTGAGCTTCGCTATAGACCCCAAGGAGTAAACTCGACATGCCAACGCTATCGCGCAGAATGCAGGGCCTCCAGGCCAAGGTCGAAGACCGACCCTACTCGCCGTTAGAAGCTTTGTCTCTGGTCAAAGAAACGGCCACAGCGAAATTCCCTGAGTCTATTGAGGCTCACATTCGTTTAGGCATTGACCCCAAGTACAACGATCAGGTACTCCGGACGACAGTCGCGCTGCCCAAAGGCACGGGTCAGGTCATTCGGGTGGCTGTGATCGCTCGTGGCGAAAAGGTGGCCGAGGCCAATAATGCTGGTGCTAACATTGCCGGCTCAGAAGAGCTGATCGATGACATCCAGAAAGGCATGATGGATTTCGATATCCTGGTGGCAACTCCAGATATGATGCCTCAAGTCGCTAAGCTAGGTCGCTTGCTTGGTCCTCGCGGCTTGATGCCCTCACCGAAGGGCGGCACCGTCACCTTTGACGTCGCTCAGGCAATTAGCGAGTTCAAAGCCGGTAAACTAGAATTCCGGGCTGACAAGAGCGGCATCGTGCACGTGATGTTTGGCAAGGCCAGCTTTAGTCCTCAAGACCTGTTGGTGAACCTCAAGGCGTTGCAGGAAACGATTGATCGCAACCGTCCTTCTGGAGCCAAGGGCCGTTATTGGCGGACCATGTACGTTTCAGCTACGATGGGTCCCTCAGTGCAGGTGGATATCAGCGCACTGCGAGATATGAAGTTAGGAGACGTTGCCTAAGAGTTTCAGCTAACAACTGCATATCTGACCGGAGACAGCAGGGGTCGCATGCGACTTAATCAGCCTGCCGAGGTTGTGCCTAGGAATTGCTCAGATATGGGCTTTCCTTTAGGGACTTGCTCGCCCCCGGTCTGTTCTTGGACTGGGGGTTTCGCGTTGGCAGCGCTTCTTGAAAGCTTCTTATAAGGAGGTGATGTAGATGGGTAGAACGTACGCAGACAAACAAGGACTGGTCACTGAACTCAAGGAGAGCTTGGTCAGTACCCAGATGGCCTTGATTGTCGACTATCAAGGTCTGACCGTCAGTGAAATCAGCAGCTTAAGACGTCAATTGCGCCCTAGCCAGACACGCTGTGTCGTAGCGAAGAATACGCTCATGAACATCGCTGTCGATGGCAACCAGACCTGGGAGCCAATGACCAAATTCTTGGCTGGGACCAACGCTTTCCTGTTGGTGCAAGGCGATGTTGGCGCGGCAGTTAAGGCTTATCAAGAGTTCCAAAGAACTAGCAAAAAGACTGAGCTGCGTGGCGGCGTCATGGATGGTCAGGCTCTGACTCCTGACCAGATCAAGGCAATTGGCGATCTGCCTTCGAAGGAAGTGCTGATTGCCCAAGTAGCTGGTGCGATCAACGGCGTTGCCACCAAGCTGGCCGTGGGCATCAAGGAAGTCCCCAACTCGCTAGCCCGTGCCATTAAGGCTGTTTCTGAAAAAGAAGCTGCCTAAGCAAGTAGCGTATCAGCGCAACAGAGTCCAGATTTGTAACTAGAGGAATCCTAAACATGGCAACTGAAAAAATCGACCAGATTGTTGATCAGCTCAAGAGCATGACTCTGCTGGAAGCTTCTGAGTTAGTCAAGGCAATCGAAGACACCTTTGGTGTCAGTGCAGCAGCTCCAGTAGGTGGCTTTGCTATGGCAGCTCCTGCTGGCGCCGCAGCTCCTGCTGAAGAAGTCGAAGAGAAGACCGAATTCGACGTCATTCTCGAAGACGTGCCCGCTGACAAGAAAATTGCAGTACTCAAGGTGGTTCGAGCCCTCACCGGTCTGGGTCTAAAGGATGCCAAGGATCTGGTGGAATCAACACCCAAGCCAGTCAAGGAAGGCATTGCTAAGGACGCAGCCGAAGACGCCAAGAAGCAGATTGAAGAAGCTGGCGGCAAGGTAAGCGTTAAGTAACTTCAGTTTCGCTAGGTTACCTAGAGCTGGTAGATTACGGTTGAAAGAGCCCTACGGGGCTCTTTTTAATTGGTTTTAATTGGGTTTTCAATTGGGGTTTCCCCTTGGTCGGACGCCGCCAGTTGTAGACGCCGTCAGTTGTAGTAATCTCTCGGCAGTTCTCTTGGCAGTTTCTCGATCTTCAGGCAGTGAATCGTAAAGTTAGTACGCCTGGGCCGCCCCTCGCTGGTCCCACCTCTGCCAATCTTTTTCTCAGCTTTGCTTATCTAGCTGGGCTGCTAGCGACGGCGATTCCAGCTGGAGGCTGGCTTCTACTGGCAGCAGGACTACTGGCGGCTTTTACGTTGCCTCAGCGCTGGCGGCGTGGTCCTCGCCGTGCTGTGTGGCTAGCAGCAGCAGTCCTAGCTTGTCTGGCATCGCTGTATTTTGCTTGGCGCTTGCCTCGGCCTACTGCCTCAGACCTCAGCCGATTAGCACCTCAATCTGATGTCGTCGTACATGGTGAGGTCACCAGCCTTCCCCACTTAACTCGCAGCGGCCGTGCCCAAATCTGGCTACAAGCATCTCGTCTAGAGCCTCTAGACAGTGACCCAAAGCTAGTCACTGGTCAACTTTATGTCACCCTACCCCTCACTCAGGCGACCGGGTTAACTCCCGGCCAGGAAATTGATATTGCTGGGACCCTGTATCAACCCAGCTCAGCTCGCAATCCTAATGGCTTTGATTTTCAGGCTTATCTAGCCCGCTCTGGGGCTTTCGCTGGCTTCAGTGGTCGGCAAGTTTCAATCCAGACGCTAGAAGACAAGAGTGAGGCCCCGGTTTCTGACGTTAATCCAGAGCCTGCGCCGAAGAAAGCCCACGGTCTTGGCTGGTGGCAGCTGCAACAGCACATTGTTCGCACCCAGGTTCTTGGTTTAGGAAGCCCCAAAGGACCATTGTTAAGCTCTCTAGTCTTAGGCAGTCGCGCTGTTGATGTTCCTTATGATGTTCGTGATCAGTTTGTTGAAGCCGGACTAGCCCACGCCTTTGCGGCTTCTGGCTTTCAAGTTTCGCTGCTGCTCGGCCTCACCCTGACGCTGCTACGGGGACGTCCTCCCCGTCTGCGGCTCCTAGCGGGTTTGGCTATTTTGGCCATTTATCCCCTGCTCACAGGACTAAGCCCGTCAATTTTGCGGGCAGCAATTATGGGGTTGGGAGCCTTGATTGCCCTGATGCGGGAACGTAAGACGCAGCCATTGGGTTCGCTGCTGGTCGCGGCTGTAGTCCTGCTGCTGATTAATCCTCAGTGGATCTGGGATCTGGGCTTTCAACTGAGCTTTCTAGCAACTCTAGGCCTGCTAGTCAGTGCATCGCCCTTGAGCCGCGCTTTAGACTGGCTACCCCCTACCCTGGCCTCAGGGATTGCAGTTCCTTTAGCCGCTTATCTCTGGACCCTGCCTCTACAGTTATTCGCCTTTGGCAAGGTTGCCCCCTATAGTTTGCTCACCAATGTCGTGGCAACCCCTCTGCTGGCGGTAGCCACGATCGGAGGTATGCTCAGCGCCTTGGTGAGCTTGGTATCGGTGTGGGCGGGCTCAGCAGTGGCCTGGTTATTAGGTCCAGTCTTGGGCCTGCTGATCGCGATAGTGACCTGGTTCAACCGCCTGCCAGGTAATGTCTACGCTGTAGGCAGTATTTCTATTGTCCAAGTCATTGCTCTTTACGGTCTGCTACTGCTGGTCTGGCAACAGGCCTGGTGGCGACGACGTTGGGCTTTAGCCCTCACCTTAGCCGTGCTCTTAGTTGCAGTTCCGACTTGGTACTGGCAAAGAACCAAGTTTCAAGTCACGCTGCTAGCCGCTGAGCGTACGCCAGTCATGGTGATTCAGGATCATGGCAAGACCATGCTGATCAACAGCGGCGATATTACAACAGCAGCATTGACAGTACTACCTTTTCTACAAAAGCAGGGAATCAATCAGATTGACTGGGCGATTGCCACTAGCCCTCAGGCCAACTTTAGCGGGGGCTGGGAGTTTCTGCTGCAGGACTTGTCTGTCTCCCAGTTTCGAGATGGAGGGTTCCGAGCTGCCCCTCGCACCTATCAAGACCTACTCACGGCCATAGGGGATGTTGGCACCGGTTATCAAGCCTTACAACTAGGCAGCACAGTCAGTATGGGACCAGTGCAGGTGCAGCTTCTCAGTGCCGAGCCGCTGCTGCTGAGCTTGACGCTGGGAGATCAAGTTTGGTTGTTGCTAGGCAGTGGTAGCGCTCGACCTGCCTCAGGACCAGCTCCAGCCTCAACGGCAACTCCTGTTGCGCCTCAGTCCGCCATTCCTCAAGCCAAGGTTCTCTGGTGGGATGGCGAGGCCCTTACTGACCAGATCTTGAACGCTGTCCATCCAGAGGTAGCGATTGCCTCTGCTTCAACAATTACAGCTGAAACCAGCCGAAGCCTGCAGGAAAAGGGCATTCGGGTATTTTGGACAGGCCGAGATGGTGCGCTGCAATGGACGCCGCAACGAGGGTTTCAGACGACATTGGACCAAATTGAGCAGGTCGATGCGGGTGCTGGGTGAGCTAGGGTACAATCAGCAGCAAACTTTAAGGCGTTGTGAGGCCTAGCATTATGGGCGTTAGGAGTGTTGGCAGTCGCAAGAGTGGTTACTGGAGCCTGAAGTTCAGTGCTCTGACATCGATGGCTTGGTTACTGTCAGTCAGTGCACAACCTGTCCAAGCTCAGACTGTGCCGGAGCCATCAACCGAATTTCGGTCTTCCCTTCCCGATGCCCTTGAGCAAGTCAGTGAAGGCGCAGTTCGCCGCTTTGAACTTCGCTTCCCAGATCAGGTGGCTGAACAGCAGATTGGAGCCATCTCCACGATCATCCGTGATGCCTACACTCAGCAAACCCAGGAGACCCCCTACCTTCGCAGCCTAGATTTGCCGAATCCCTACACAACTTCGCTCCAGGAATCCTCCAGCTATTACCGAGCCACAACAGAGCCCCCTGAAACTGAAACCAGCACCTCTCCGGCTGTCGCTCCTACACCCGTATTCCAACCTGCTCCCGCACCGTCTCGCCCAGTGCGTAGCCTCTGGTAGGACTAGTTTGGCGCTGTAGCCAGCCTTGGGCAAGCCAATTAGGGCAGGAGAGACCCATCATCTCAACGCGAGATACTCTTCTGTCTCTAGTGGCTTGAGCTGAACCCAGCCCAAGTCTCAGGTTCTATCAATATCGCTATTTAAAAGCCACGGCCTAAAGTGCGCCCTACTGGAATCGAACCAGTCTGAAGACGAATTATGAGTTCGTTGCCTCCCCAATCGGCCAAGGGCGCATGGCTCGTCTCGGTCATCAATGCAGGATTGGAACCAGCTCCAGAACCAGGCGGCCTGTGCGTAGTCAGCTCTGCATTCGAGTTTTTATCCTACCGTGAGTCCTTAGTCCCCGGCCACTTTACCCTCGCCACTTCCGCACCCAATCCTTTCTTCTCCAACTCCTATGACTGCTCGGCCCACTACATTCCGGCTCAGTACAACAGCAATCTTGACGCTGCTGTTGCTCACCCTGATGGTTGCAGCAGGGGTGATCAGCGCCTCCTGGGGCTTTGCCTTTGGTCGTCGAGCGCTCATGGGCGTCACCCAACCAGACTTGAATGGCAACTGGAACAACACGGGCAAACAGCAATCCGGGGCAACCACTATTCAGCCTCGCGGTAAAATGGCGCTTCTCAACGAAAAGCAATTGATCACGGGAGTCGAAGCCAAGCTGAAGGTCGTCGGGACCGGACGCGGTAGTGATCAGAGCAAAGGGGCTGCTCAGGCAACCTCCTCTCCCAAGGCAGCTGCAGAAGGTAGCCTACCGCAAGCTAGCAGCAACCAGGGCATCACACTAGAAGTGCGCTCTGTGCGCCGAGAAGGCAGAAATTTAGTCTTGGGTGTACAACTGCAAAACAGCAGCGACCAAGCTGTCCGCTTTCTCTACAGCCTGCTACAAGTGACTGATGACCAGGGCCAAAGCCTTAAAGCCAGGGCTGAAGATTTGCCTGGCGAGCTGCCGCCGAATAGCCAAAGCTACGAGGGCATCGTCAAGGTTCCTGCTTCATCTGTTGAGAATGCTAAGACGCTCTCGATACGGCTGACCGACTACCCTGAGCAGCGCTTGCGCCTTGCTGTCGACAATATCCCAATTGCAGCAGAAACTAGAACTCCCTGAGGTCAACTAGTATCTAGACTCATTCAGGCTTGAAATTTGTCCAGATGAGGCAGTACGACAGGTGGGAATTGGTAGCTCAGGGTTCAGCACAGACCTGAGACACTGGTTGAAGGATTGGGTCCGTTCTGTACACCCGCTATGACTGCCTTCTTCGCACACCTTTCGGTGTTCGGGCAAGGAGTTGCATCAGTGTTGCACTCCTTGCCTGAGTTTCAGCTGCCTTTCTTCCAATTAACCGTCTTCCAGCCAACCTCGCCAGCATCAGCCTTGATGGCACAGCTGCCCCTAGCGGATGCCGTACCTGCTCTCCCTTGGTCAGATATTACCGGTCGCCTTTGGGCTGTACTGCTGCTGATTGGCGTCAATGCTTTCTTCGTAGCCGCAGAGTTTTCGGTGGTC
Organism: Leptolyngbya sp. FACHB-261; assembly: GCF_014696065.1. Taxonomy (NCBI): domain Bacteria; kingdom Bacillati; phylum Cyanobacteriota; class Cyanophyceae; order Leptolyngbyales; family Leptolyngbyaceae; genus Leptolyngbya; species Leptolyngbya sp. FACHB-261. The sequence goes on from NZ_JACJPL010000018.1 coordinate 323,537, forward strand.
TCGGTGCGTCGCTCTCGGATTCACCAGTTGGTTGAGGCGGGGGATGCTCAAGCGCGGGTGGTCCAGCAATTGCAGCAAGAAATCGACCGTTTTCTATCTGCAACTCAGATCGGGATTACCTTTGCTAGCTTGGGCCTGGGTTGGATTGGCGAAGACACGATGGCGGTGCTGATCGAGTCACTGTTGGGGCAACTACCGCAGACTATCCGTCCTGCCGTGGCCCACTCGTTGGCAATTCCCCTAGCCTTTCTGCTAATCGCCTATTTGCAAATCGTCCTGGGTGAACTTTGCCCAAAATCGTTTGCGCTTTCCTATTCTGAGCAGATGGCGCGCATCCTTGGCCCCTTGAGCGAGCTAGTTGCCAGGATTCTCAGCCCCTTTCTTTGGGTAATTAATCACTCTACCCGGCTGCTATTACGCTTAGGCGGTGTTAATGGTATTCCTCGGACTTGGTCGGGAACCGTGACACCTGAGGAATTGCAGTTGATTATCGCTACCTCCAGCGAATCCAGTGGCTTGGAAGCAGAGGAGCGGGAACTGCTCAACAATGTATTTGCCTTTGGCGAGGTCACAGCTGGCGAAGTGATGGTGCCGCGAACCAGTATTCAGGCAATCCCTCTAACAGCGACAGTACGCGATCTATTACAGGAGGTCGATGAGACAGGGCACTCGCGCTACCCAGTGATTGGCGAGTCACTAGATGACATCCGAGGTATGGTCTACCTCAAAGAAATTGTGGGTGGGCTGGCCAGTGGTCGCGTCCTTCTCGATGAGCTGCTCACGAGCTATATCCGTCCCCTAAACTCAGTCTCAGAAGGGCAATTTCTCAGCGAACTGCTGCCGAGGATGCAGCGCTCTCATCAGGCCATGCTGATGGTTGTAGATGAGTTCGGCGGTACCGCCGGTCTGATTACTCTAGAGAACTTGCTAGAAGAAATCGTGGGCAATATCCCCAGCGAAGACGAAGCTGAGAATGAGCCCACGATTCAAGTGATTAATGACCGGGTTGTGTTGGTTCAGGCTCAAGTAGACCTAGAGGAGGTAAACGAAGCGCTGAACTTAGACTTGCCGCTCACCGATGAGTATCAAACTCTCGGTGGCTTTCTGATCTACCAACTCCAAAAAGTGCCGGTTCAGGGTGAAAGCCTGAATTACCAGGATCTAGAGCTCCAGGTTATGACCGTCGAGGGCCCGCGCATCGACCGCATCCAAATTACCCGCAAGGAAACTCCTCTAGAAGTCTCGGAAAAGCTCAATGAGGAAGATTCCCAGAGCCAGAATAAGACCAGCTCAGAACCCCCTTCTCACCACAATCGCCAAAATGGTCACACCGAAAGTTAGCCCTGCCAGAGTTAGCCTTGGTAGTTTGCCAAAGATTTATTTGCCAGAGATTCAGTTGGCGGGTAATCCTTGGCAAATAATTGTAACTAGTTACAACTGGCTGCTACTCACGAACTACCTGTGAACGTGATCCCTGGGAAGCGGCTTTGCGCTTCGGCCATAGGACGCTTGCGTCCCTCTTCCTGCCAGTAGTTAATGACCTCGGTGGCCTTGTTGAGCAAATCAACTCGGTCTTCTTCGACGATCCAATGTTTAGCTTCTAGCTCGTTCTTGAGCTCTTCCCACGCATCGTTGCGGGGCCAGAAGAAATAGGAAGTTAGTGGGCTGAATCCCTTGCCAACGACCTGATCAACTGCTAGAGCTACATTTTCCTCAAGCCAGAGAACCTTGAGAATAAACTTCGACAAAACCCCTCCAAACCGGCACATTGCGCGTACATTACAATCCACGATCATACAACAACTCGCCCCTTGAAGGAGGCATCTTTTGAAGCCTGTTGCTGGTTCTCAGGTTAATTCGCAGATTAGTTCGCAGATTAGTTCGCAGCCAATTCTGGTATTTGACATCGACGGCGTCGTGCGAGATGTCGGTGGATCCTATCGACGCGCCCTGGCCGATACCGTCGAACAGTTTACGCAAGGTGGCTTTCGTCCCACCGCCCAGCAGATCGATGAGCTCAAAGAAGAGGGGCTGTGGAACAACGACTGGGAGGGTTCGCGGGAACTGGTCTATCGCTACTTTGAGCAGCAGGGCGTTGCACGGGAGAGCCTGGCCCTGGACTACAAGCAGCTGGTTAGCTTTTTTCAGTCTCGCTACCGGGGCAGCGATCCGCAGAATCCAGACAGCTGGACTGGCTACATCACGACTGAGCCACTGCTTCTGGACACTGCTTATTTTGAGGCTCTCAGCGCAGCAGGCTTGAGCTGGGGTTTTTTTAGTGGCGCGACCCGAGGCTCAGCACTCTACGTGCTGGCTCGACGGTTAGGTTTGGTTGATCCGGTGCTGGTAGCCATGGAAGATGCCCCAGGCAAACCAGATCCGACCGGGCTCTTGGCTACAGTTCGGCTGCTCGATGCTGGCTACCCTCAACGCCCCGTTTTCTACATCGGCGATACTGTGGCCGATATGCAAACGGTGGTGAAGGCTCGTTCGGTTGAGCCGAATCGCCCCTGGCTGGGAGTTGGCGTGCCACCGCCTCACGTTCTCCGGGGGGCAGCGACCGACCCGGCGGGCTTTCAGCACTACATCCAAAGCCTGCAGGCTTCTGGAGCCAATGTCATCCTTCAGTGTGCTGCCGAACTAACGCCTGCACGGGTTGCTGAGCTTTGCGCCACTTTGGGTTCAAACCATCCTGACTCGTTAACTCCGACCCAGGGGATTCTGGGTTAGCATCTCCATCACAAGCATTCTGTCCGAGCTGATGACTATCCCCGAACGTAAGCTCTGGATTCACAACCAATTTGTAGCGGGTGCCCAGGTTCAGCCAGTTCTGAGCCCTTATACTGGCGAACCGGTCACCCAGATTCATCTTGCCGATGCCGCCCTGCTGAGTGAGGCTATTGACTCAGCCGAACGTGCCTTCGAGACTGCGCTGAAGTCTCTACCGGCCTACCAGCGAGCTGAGATTTTGAACCGAGCTGCTGAGCTGATTGGCCAACGGGAGACGAACTTAGCCACAGCCATGATGCTGGAGGCGGGCAAGCCCATTCAGACTGCCCGCGCCGAGGTGGGGCGAGCAGTCAGCACATTTCGAGTTTCGGCGCAGGAAGCCTTGAATCTGCACGGCGAGCAAATCCCTATGGATTTGACTGCGGCTGGAGTGGGACGGATCGCTTTAACAGTGCGCCAGCCGATTGGCGTGATCGGTGCGATTACTCCATTCAATTTTCCTTTGAATCTAGTGGCACACAAAGTTGCCCCGGCAATTGCCGCAGGCAACACGATTGTGCTCAAACCGCCCAGCAATGCGCCTTCTGCGGCTCTAATTCTGGCGGAGCTCTTAGCGGAGGCAGGCTTACCGGCAGGTGGGCTGAATGTTGTGCCTTGCCCAGGCGCAGTGGCCGAGCAACTGGCAACCGACCCCAGAATAGCGATGATCGCCTTTACCGGCAGTGCGCCAGTGGGACATCATTTGCACGGCCTAGCCAAGGGCAAAAAGGTCTCGCTGGAGTTGGGCTCAATGAGCCCGGTGCTGATCCACAGCGATGCTGACCTGGCAACTGCGGCGCGGAAGTGTTCTGTGGGCGGCTACGCCTATAGCGGTCAGGTTTGCATCTCGGTCCAGCGCATTCTGGTGCAGGCCGAGGTGTATGAAGCTTTTAAGCAAGCGTACTTACCCCTGGTTGAGGCCTTGCCAGTCGGTGATCCGAGTTTGCCCGACACAGTGGTTGGTCCTCTGATTCGGTCCAAAGAAGTAGAGCGGCTAGAGCAGTGGGTGGGTGAAGCGCAGGCCGCTGGGGCGAAAGTGCTAGTGGGGGGCAAGCGCCTAGAACACAACTGCTACGCGCCCACGGTACTGGAAGAAGTGCCAGCTGGAACTACGCTCAGTTGCAGCGAAGTTTTCGGCCCCATTACCGTTTTGGAGCGCTATGACCGCTTTGAAGAAGCCATTCAACTGGCCAATGCCGTTCCCTATCCTGGTCTGAATGCTGGCGTGTTCACGGAGAGCCATCGTCTGGCACTGAAGGCGGGGTTAGAGCTGAGCGCTGGCGGTGTCTTGATCAACGAGGTTCCAACCTGGCGAGTTGATCACATGCCTTACGGCGGACATGGGCAGTCAGGACTAGGTCGGGAAGGCCCTCGCTATGCAGTTGAGGAAATGACCGAAATCAAACTCATCGTGTTTAATTCCTGATTCAATTGGTGAGATTTAATTGCTGAGCCAGTTCAAAGCCAGTTAATAATTCTTCAGCCAGTTGATGTAGCCAACCTCCACTGTGAACGGCGAGTGTGGCTGAAGTCATTCGTACTCTTCTAACCACTCGGCAAGGCTCTCTTCCAAAGCGTTCAGGGCCTCATCAATCGTGTTGTAGGGGTCAAGCCCCTCCCAAACTAAGCCGCTTTCACTTAGGGCTCGAATGAACGAGGTGCCATATTCGCCCTGACCAACTTCGATCCAACCGTACGCTTCTGTCCAGCGGGTAATGTTAGGGTAGTTTTTTTCGAATGAGGCTGCCATTGTTCTAGAATTGAGTCGCTTAAACTCAGAGCAATTGAGGGACTAATTGAGCTTTTAATAGTAGCTGAAAAGCCCTTATCAGGACGCTCATTTACGGTTAGTGGCCAACCAATTTCTAGTTTTCTAATTAACTCTCTCTTGCAAGAGTTTGACTTGAGTGGTGATGAATTCACCTCCAGGCTGTGCAACCGTTTGAATTTCGATCTCAAAGCAATCTCTGATACGTAGTTCTCGACACCAGGGCAGGTAACACTTAACTGAAAGCTGGCCAGTATGGTCAGCAAAGGTCACAAGCGAGAAGTCGCTCGAGCCCATTAGTTCAACTACTTTGCCTTGAAGAACGACCGTACCGGAAGCTACTGGCTCAGCTTGGGCTTGAAATTCGGCAATCGTGATTGAAGCTCCAACAGGCTGGTAGCTAGCCTCGCTTCTGCCGATAGCTTGCTGCCATTCAGAGGGCCAACGATGAGTGGCAAACTTGGAATGGAAATTCCTGCCCTCAACCATTTGAGATCTCAGTTCGTCTTTGAAAGAATAGGCATCCGGGCTGTAACGCCGCCGGATTGCTTCTTCTAGCTCGGTTTGCTGCCAATAGTTGTCAGCTTTGAGATACGCGCCCTCGCGGTAACAGCCCAGAACTGTGTGAATCATTGCCTCTAAACTGTTGTGCCAGAGGTAAATTTCTGGATCTTCGCTGGGGCTAAACAGCACAGGCAATGAGGCTTGCTGAGCACTACACACAACTACAAGTTGATCAGCTTCGAAACTCAATAAGGGAAACCAGAGTGGATTCCAACCCTCCCTCTCGAATTCGAGCATTTGTTGATATTCTTCCACAGCCTGTTCTAAAGGCAGAAAATTGTACGACGGTAGAAATTCCTCTGACCAGTCTTGGCCATTGTGCCAGCGATAGAGTGTGTACGCCGCTTCTGGCAGACGATAAGGCAATAAGGGCTGAGCAATTTCGTCAATCTGCTCATCCGAAATTCCTGGCAATAAAGCAGCCACCCAGGCAGGATTGTGAGCCTGCATCCAAACTGTCAATTTGTCTAGTGCTTGCGCTAAGGTTTCCATCTGCTGTTGTCTGAAAGTTGTTAAGACTTTGTACTAAAACTGCACTAGAAATAGTGCCCTCGAAACTAGAAAATCGCACGAATACGTTTCTTGTTATTACTGGCTAATGCTTGTTGGTCTGAGCGAAGCATTACCCGCGTAAGCGATCATGGTCCGCCAGGTTGGTACACACCATCAGACTGCTTCAATAGCTGGAGAGGGTGTTCTGCAATATCAGTTCAATGCCAACCAAACCGCCTGCTTGGACCGTTGGGCTAGTCCTGACTGTCGCTATCTTTGCGATTTCTACAGCGGCAATTTTCACGCGCTTGGCATTTGCAGCAGCTGACACTGAGGGGGTTGGCATCAGCCTGGTACTGGCCGGTTCGCGCCTGATTTTGGCAGCACTGCTGGTGCTACCGGCTTGGCGTCATCTGCACCCAGGGCAGTTAGCCCCCGGAGCTCTACGCTATGCAGTCCTGGCTGGAATCTGTTTGGCAGTGCACTTTGCCACTTGGATCACCTCGTTGGCCTACACCTCAATTGCCGCCTCCACAACTCTAGTCACAACCAACCCGGTCTGGGTTACGCTGCTGTCCTGGTTGTGGTTGCGAGAGAAACCAACAGCACTCACGCTGCTGGGCATTAGCGTTGCGCTGAGCGGCGGGGTATTACTGGGCTGGGGCGATGCTGGCACGGCGGGAGCCGGCAGCAATCCCTTACTAGGCGATTTTTTAGCTTTAGTCGGGTCCTGGGCGATTAGTCTGCACTTGCTGCTGGGGCGGGAGGCTCAACAACGCGGCCTGGGCTTAGCTGGCTATACCGCCGTTACCTACAGCACCGCAGCGGTTGTGCTGGCACCGCTGCCGCTAGCGGTCGGAGCTAGCTACGTGGGCTATCCCAGCTTGGTTTACGTCTATATTCTGCTGATCGCCCTGCTGCCCCAAGTGGTAGGTCACACCAGCATTAACTGGGCCGTGCGTTGGGTCTCGCCTATCTTGGTCACTCTGGCCATTCTGTTTGAACCTGTTGGCTCTACTTTGCTTGCCTATTGGTTTTTCGCAGAAGTGCCGGGACTACTGGTCCTGATCGGTGCCGTTATCTTGTTGATTGGGGTTGCCATTGCCATTGTCGGCACTCGGCAAGGCTCTCAATCATCCTTTCAGAATGAGAGCCCAGATTAGAAGCTTCTAAAGCCGCAGCTTCGCTGCCTAAAAGGGCTAGAGAAAAGGGTTACAGATTATAGAGTTAGCGCCAGTTTACGGCTTCCACAAATCAATTCCAACTCAATATAAATCAAGCGCCTGCAACACTTCAGACAGCGATTTAACATCAGCAGGTTTAAGCAAGTAGAAGTTAATGCCTAACTCATAAGCCCGAGGTAAGTCGCGGTTGCCAAATGCAGTTAACGCAATCACAGGTAATTCTTGCAGAGGTGATTGTTGGCGGATCCATTTCAGCAGATCGAGACCCGACATGCCTGGCAATCTCAAATCGAGAACAACCAGAACAGGCAAAGGATATTGAGTACGGTTACTGTAAGGGCCATTGCCCTCCAAATAGCGAACGGCTTCCTGACCAGTCTCGACAATTTGAAGATCAAATTCTGGCCCCAGCTGCTGAAAGGCCCGTTTCAAAGGGAACAAGTCGGGCGGATCATCTTCAACCACCAAAACTGTTTTTTGCTGTAATCCCATCATTTTTAGGGTTCTCTTTTATCGCTCTTTTGATGCTCTTTTTAAATATCGCTCTTTTCAAACAAAAACAAGCTTGTTTTACTGCACTTGAGGTCGTCGATTGAACGTTAGCCAGTAAAGCCCAATTGCCTGTACCATCTCAACCAAAGCATTTGGTTCAGGTGGCTTAGCCAGATAGGAATTAGCACCCAACTCGTAGGCTCGTTCGATATCAATCTGTTGATCAGAAGAAGTCAACACCACAACCAGCAGATTTTTGACATCAGACTCCTGCCTCAGCCAACTCAGAACCTCAAAACCAGAATATCGCGGTAATTTGAGATCGAGCAGCACCAGGGTTGGCAGTGGATAACGCTCGCGGTCTTGATAAGGCCCTTGCCCGCTCAGGTATTGGATTGCCTTCTCCCCATCCATCACCACTTCTAAAGGACTCGCTAAATTTGCTCTGCGGAATGCTCGTTGAATTCTAAACACATCGGCTGGATCATCTTCTACTAGCAAAATTGTGGAATGGGCCAAGTTATTCACGCTCTGATTTCCTGCAAATCCACCCAAAATCGACTGCCTTGAATCGGGGCTGATTCTATACCAACCCGTCCACCCAAATGTTCCACCCCTGTGCGTACAATCGCCAAACCGATACCTGTACCTGGATAAGCATCCCTACCGTGTAATCGCTCAAAGACACCAAATATCTGCTCCCGATACTGCGGCTCGATGCCAATGCCGTTATCCTCAACCCACAGGCGCACTCTATGATCCTGGGTTTCAGCCCAAATTTTGATTTGCGGTTGCACGCCCGGAGCCACGAACTTCACGGCATTGGATAGCAGATTGACCATAATTTGCACCAAGATAGACTGGTGTCCCTTGACATTGGGCAAGGGTTCAGCCACGCTAATTTTGGCTTGCCGTTCGCGTAACTCTGGTCCCAGTTGCACTTGGGCCTCTGCCACCACCTGCATCAAACGAACAGGGGCAAGCTTAACTTGCTCCCGGCTCAATTGGCTGTAGGACAGCAGATCCTGCACAAGATCATTCATGCGCTTGGTGCCAGCAAAAATGTGCTGAATGTACTCCTGCGCATTCTCGTCTAACTGATCGCTGTAATCTTCAGCCAGGGCCTGAGCGAAGCCTTGAATTCCTCGTAGCGGTGCCCGTAAATCGTGAGCTACGGTGTAGGAGAAAGCTTCTAAGTCCTCGTTGGCTTTTTGCAATTGGGCAGTTCGTTTCTCGACGCGCTGTTCTAAGGTGGCATTCAGTTGTCGAATTTCGGCCTCTGCTTGTTTACGTTCGGTGATATCAGTTGCAATGCCACACAGCGCATAGGGACCATCGCCCTCGAGCAGGGGAAATTTGAGCGAGAGATAAGTGTGTAAGCCATCGGATTGTGGGATGACTTCTTCGTGTTCGATTGGCTTTTTCAGGGTCAGCACCTGCAAATCATTTTCCCGCACAGATTGAGCCACTTTTGTCGGGAAGAGATCGAAATCTGTTTTACCCCAGACCTGCTCTCGCTGCACCTTAAATAGCCGTTCAAAGGTGCGATTGATAATTAGGAATCTGCCGTCCAAGTCTTTGACGAAGATCACAGCCGCAGCTTCATCTAAGATCGCTTGTAACCGTGCCTCGCTTTCTTTCAGCGCAGCCTCGGTTCGTCGTCGTTTGGTAATGTCGCGATTGACTTCGAGAAATCCGGTTGGGATGCCCTGCTGATCACGAATCAATACCTGACGGCTTTCAACCACAAGTTGTCTGCCATTCTTGCAAGTTTGCCAGAGTTCACCTTGCCAGCGTTCCTGTTGCAAAATTGCAGCATCAAGGTCAGCCACAGACTCTGGCAGTTGAGTTCGCAAGAGCTGATGAGTAACCTTGCCCAGTGCTTCGGCTCGTGTCCAGCCGTATTCCAACTCTGCACCCCGGTTCCAGTAGGTAATCGCGCCGTGGGCATCCCGAACGATAATTGGCTCGTAAGCCAATTCCAAAAGATTCGCCTGTCTTTGCAATAAGGTTGCTTGCTGTTGAAGCTGCTGTTCTGCCTGCTTGCGCGCTGTCACATCCCGCGCTACAGCATAAACTAAGCCCTCCTCGGGAAACAGCACCGATGTCCAGGCTAGATACTTATACGACCCATTTTTACAGCGGTAACGATTTTCAAAATCGATGGCGGGATTGCCAATCGTAAGGTTCTCAGCCTCTGCAAGGGTCCTAGCTTGGTCCTCGGGGTGAACAAAATTGAGGAATGGCTGCGCCAAAAGCTCAGCCTGCGAGTAGCCCAGGGCTTTTTCCCAAGCTGGATTAATCTGTTTGAAGTAGCCATCCACCCCGGCGATGCACAGCATATCCAGCGAGAGCGTAAAGAAGCGGTCACGCTCCTCCTGAGTCCGTTTTTTCTCCGTGTTGTCGAAGAGAACCCCCACAAAGCGCACGGCTTGACCCGCCCTGTTATAGAGGAAGCGCCCAAATACCCTCAGCCAAGCCACTTGTCCATCATTGGCGCGAATAATGCGATGCTCCGAGTTGTAAAGCGTTTGCTCCCGCTGGGCCCGCTCCATTGCCTGGGTCACTCGCTCCTGGTCTTCGGGGTGAACCTGGCTACGCCACATCTCCAGCGTTGCCTCACCCATCGCCTGGTTATCGAGGGCAGGTTCGTAGCCCAGAATCTTGAAGATCTGGGATGACCACTGTGCCTGACCGGTTTGCGGATCCACATCCCAGGTCGCCATCCCTGCTTCTTCGATTGCTAAGCGCACGCGCTCTTCACTTTGACTGAAGCGCTCGTTGGCTTGCTTGAGTTCTGCTGTACGCTTCTCAATTTCGGCTTCTAGCTCATCGTTAGTTTGGTACAGCGCATTAGCAACCCTCTGCTGTTGTTGAGCGAGCTGATGCAACAGTTGTACACTCCAGCCGACTAAAGCCGTGAAGAGCACTATATCTAAGACAACAAAAAGCGAGATGCCTAGCTCCGGATTCAGCAGTTGAACTCGCTCATTGTTAATCTCCAACCATCCCAACAGCAACGGAATGACAATTGCAGCAGGCAGCAGACGGCGGGCAATCGTTCCTCCGGCACTGTCTGCCAGCAGAATATGCATAAAGCCCTGCTGCGGGCGGGCCAGCAGAATGCCCACACTCAGCACCATAAGACCAACGGCAGTATGCAGCGCCATCTGGGTATAGAAATTGGAGCCAATAATTGGTTGAACCCAGTAAAAATAGGCAATTAAGACTTGAGCCGCAATGAGAATTGCCAACAGGGCCAAGCCTTCAACCCAGCGGATTTGAGTTTTGATTGCTCGCCGTATTTTTGCTCCATCCAACCACAAGGCACTACCCGTCAACATAAAGCAGAGCGCCGTGAGCAGAGACATGCGACCAGGGTTTAAAGAGCTGGCAGCGTTGGGCTCATCCGCAAAAAACAGTTGATCAATGCCAAGGTTCCAGCCCAGCAGGTACTCAATGAGCGTGGCGGCCCCAAGCCCAATAACCCCGAGACTGCATAGCTGTCCCAGCCAACCACGTGGAGGAATTGTATTTTGGTTAGCTGGTTCTACCGACAGAAATAAGGAGGTTCCGGCCAGCGCAAAGCCCAGTGCCGTGTTTACCTTCATGGTTGGCAGATCTGGCAGCACACTCTTGAGAATGCTGATGTCCAAACCCCAGCCGATAAGGACAAGGCAGCCCAGGCTAACGACGCAGACCGCAGCCGCTTTAACCATGTCTGGCAAAGAAGGCACAAACGATTGCTTGGCTAGTTGGCTCATGATGTCTCCCCCTGCATCCCTGTTGAAGACCCTTGATTTATAAAGTAAGAATTTAAGGCAAACATCATCTGTCAGAGGCTTGAGCATCACCCTTGAAAGCAGCACAGAGCTCTATTCATCTCTATCGATTTGAAGGACTCATCTCGAGGCATTCATCTCAGGGCCTCTCCAGCCTCCCCTCAAACAAGCCAAATGAAACAAGCCAATGAAACAAACCAGTTCAATGGGTCAATCCAATAACCAATCAAACATCTATCACAATCACCAAATCGGCAATCGCATTGACGAGACGCACTGGATCTAGGGGCTTGGTGACATGCTTCTGAAAACCTGCCTCCAATACTCGTTGCTGATCTATTTCACTTGCGTAGGCAGTGAGCGCAATCGCGGGCACTTGTCCCCCTTGCTCAGGCCGCAATTGCCGAACTTGATCAATCAGCATGTAGCCATCCACTTCCGGCATGCCAATATCGCTGACTAAAATATCCGGCTGGCACTGAGCAAGAGCAATGAGTGCGGCCTGGGCCGATGGCACCGCAGTCACCACAGCTCCACTGCGCTCTAGCACAATAGCAACCAGCTCCCGGGTGTCGTCGTCATCGTCCACCACCAAGATTCGAATACCGGCTAAAGAGCGGTCAAGGTCAGGCCGTGGCGACGATTCAGACACTTTACCCTCCCGATTGCTCAGGGGCAGCCTGATCGTGAAGGTTGCGCCTTGGTCTTCGCCGGGGCTTTCTGCCTGAATCGTGCCCCCATGCAATTCGATGATGTGACGAGCAATTGCCAGACCCAAGCCTAGGCCGCCAAAGGTGCGAGTCGTCGCCGAATCGGCTTGGCGAAAAGAGTCAAAGATGTGAGGCAGAAAATCGGAACGGATGCCTTTGCCCGTGTCACTGATTTGAACGCGGGCCGTAGCATTTGTGTAGGTCAGAGCCACCTCGATTCTGCCTGTCGAGGGTGTGAATTTAATCGCATTGGCTAGCAAATTCCAGAAGACTTGTTGGAGACGATTGGCATCTCCAATAATTCGTTCTGGTCGAGGTTCAAGGGCGGTTTGTAATTGAATTGACTTTGATTCAGCGGCCAGACGCACCGTTTCCAGCGCCGCTAAGATCGTAACTGTCAGATCAACCGGAACCGCTTGCAGGATGAGTTTGCCCTGCAAAATTCGGGAGACGTCTAAAAGGTCTTCGATCAACTGCGAGAGAGATTGAGCATTGCGCTCGATTGTAGATAGCGCCTGGGCTGTTTTAGTATCATCAAATCGACCGGTTCGCAATAACCTAGCCCAACCAACAATTGGGTTGAGTGGGGTTCGCAATTCATGAGAGAGCACTGCTAAAAACTCATCCTTGATCCGGTTAGCAGATTCTGCTTGTTCGCGAGCTGTCTGCTCCCGTTTGAGTAACTGTTCTCGCTCTGTTTCTACCTGTTTCTGCTGGGTAATGTCTTCGTAGTAAACCGACAGCCCGGCTCTAGAAGGATAAGCCCGCACGCGAAACCAACTGTTCAACGTGGGATAAAATGCCTCAACTTCAATCGGCACCTGCTCGGCAACGGCGCGTTGATATTGATCGTAGAGAGCAGTCTCTACCGCTTCAGGAAGCACGTCCCAAATGACACGGCCTAGCAATTCTTGCCGCGTCTTTTGAACCATTTCGGCTGCTCGCTGATTGACGTAGGTGTAACGCCACTGGCGATCAAAAGCAGAGAAGCCATCGGTGATGCTCTCTAGGACATTGATCATCTGTCGATTGGAACTTTGCAGGGCAATCTCAGCCTGCTTGCGCTCGCTAATATCTTGAATCAAGGCCACAAAACCTACAACCTGCCCCTGCTCGCTCAAGCGGGGAATATAGGTGACGCTGACATAACGCATCTCGCCCGTTCTGCAGCGAATTTCAGACTCAAAACTAGCCTCCTGACCTGCGAGAGCCGCTTCAGCATAAGGACGAATCCGTTGCCAAGCAGCTTCTCCTAACACCTCTCGCAGATGCATGCCGTAGACTTCCGCACGGGGACGGCCAAACCATTCTTCGTAACCCCGATTGTTAAAGCGATAGCAGCAATTGGCATCAACAAAGGAAATCAGGACAGGCACTGCATCGGTGACTAGCTTCAGCTCCTCTTCTTTCTGCCGCAAGTTCTCTAGCAGGGTTTCCGCCTGGCGCCGGGCTTGTACTTGAGCCGTGACCTCAATGGCGTAGGATAGAACTGCTTCAATTTGCCCCTCAGCATCCCGCAGGGGTAGGTACACAATATTGAAGAAGCCCTCAACTAGATCGCCATTTCCTGTCGCATCCCAACGCGAAAGGCACTCGTCATAGCGCACAGTTTCACCAGTGCGGTAGACATGATCATGAACATCAAAGTACATCTGGCCCTCCGTTTCGGGGAACACCTCACGGTCGGTCTTGCCAATGATCTCCTCCGACCGTCCTGTAACTCTGAGAAAGGTGGGGTTGGCAAATTCAATGACCTGATCAGGCCCGGTCAAGACAGCGAACAGCGCCGGTAGCTGTGTAAAAATTTCCTTTAACCGCCTACGTTCGGTCTCTGCCTGTGCCCAGGCTGACTGTTCGCATTGCAGTAGGCGGTCGCGCTCGGCCTCGGCCTGCTTACGTTGGCTAATATCTTTGAAATAGGTAGACAACCCTGTAGGCGATGGGCAAAGACGAATCGCAAACCACTTCTCAAAGGTGGGATAAAATTCTTCGTACTCAATCGACACTTGCTCTGCCATAGCCTGACGGCAGAGGGCATAAGCTTGAGTCTCAAGCAATGAGGGGAACACCTCCCAGGCGCTTCTGCCTAGTAACTCAGCCCGAGCTTTCCCTAACAGTTTTTCTGCCTGCTTATTAACCAGCGTGTAGCGCCAAGCAGTGTCAACTTGCACCAAGGCGTCGGGCAATAGATCGAATACTTCCGCCAATTGTTGCTGTGCAACCGTCAACTCCTGCTGCGCAGCTTGCCGTACCTGCTCGGCCTCTACTCGCGCGGCCTGTTCAGCAATGAGCAGTTGTTGCAGTAACTGGTTCTGCTGCTGAGCTTGATCGGCAGATATCACTAATGACTGGAGTTGTTGACGCAGAGCTGCCACTTCCTCTAGAAGTCGCTGCCTGGTCATGTCCTGGTCCTTCATGGCTCGAACGCCGCTATGGCAATACCTGGAATTCTAGCCATCCACAAAGTTGGGCCTCGATGGAAAGCCTAGCAGTTGGCACAATTGGCTCTTAAGTCAACTGTAGGGTAAGCGTATTTACGATACTTTAAGGACGGCTGAAATAGGACAGACGCCTACACAGATCTTTAAGCTGAACTTGGTCTGAACTTGGTTGAGCTTGGCTGAATCGTTTATCAACGGCTCATTCACAAGACAGCTCTAGCTAGGGCACTTTCGGGCCCGTCAAAGGTTTTTCATCTTATCGAGGGCTTCTACCGCGTCGGGTCCGGTAGCTGCTTTAGCATTGCCATCTGGTCTTCTAGCAATTGCCTCTGCCACTTAGCGTTACGCTCTACGATCTCCAAAGCTTGGGCAGCCGTTGCTTCATCCAGTTGTCGGGTACGCAACACTTGGGTCCAACCCAGAATTGAGGTGAGTGCAGTGCGCAATTGATGGTCCAAGGCAGCACGTGCCTGGAAAGCATGGGCAGCAGAGCGAGGGCCAGGTCGTTGGCTCAACGAATGCATGGCATCTTGGGCTTGAACCTCAGCTTGAGAGGACCGCGTCCGCTGGTTTTGCGATTCTAATTGCACATAATCCATGACTATTTCAATTCTTACTAACGACAAGGATGGATTTAAAGGAGTTTAACCCTAAAGCATTTATCTATATTCTAGGAAACCACAAGCCCCAAGCCTTCGCCTTCAACCCAGGGCATGGACTCATCCCTAACCTAAAGCGTAGTTTCTGTCGTCCTGAACTGCCCTAGCTTGAGATACCCAGACCTGAGAGGGAGAACAGCAGCTAAATCTACTATCCAGGGGTGATTTCTAGATCTAGACTGGCTCTATCTCAATTAGCCCATCTTGATCAGTAAGGAGCAGAAACAAAGGGAAAGCTTCAGCGAGTGAAGCTTTCCTAATACCCTACATGTTCAGAGTTAAGCAATGGCGTCCGTTACAGGACTCCATCCACAGCTCTTTTCGCTCTGTCTTTGATATTTTCTTTGGTGTTGATCGCTTCGGCTTCGGCTTGCTTAGCCTGACCTTCGATCCGGTCTTCAGGGTTACCTGAAATTGCACCCCAAGCTTCTTGAGCCTTGCCTTCGAGGTTCTTGGCAATAGCCTTGGCTCTGTCTTCTGCGCTCATGGTTATCTCCGTTTTACTTATTTACCGTTTGCAAAGTTATGGTTTGTAAAAAGCTCGCAGTAGTGCTTTTTGGAACAAGCCTAAAAACAAGCTACAGGGCACTACGACGGGTGAGCAAACCAAACAGGAAAAGGAGCAAGCAGGCACCGGCAATTGCTACCAGGAAGCCTTGCAATGTAAAACCAGTGAAACTAATACCGAGCAGAGCGCTACCAACAAAACCGCCGACCAAGGCACCTACGATCCCTAAAATCATCGTGCCTAGAATGCCACCGCCCTGATAACCGGGGTAAATGGCCTTAGCAATTGCACCCGCGATCAGACCTAGTACAACCCAAGCAATAATGTTCATTACCGTAATTCCAATTGGGCATCTACAGTTAATAAATTAAACTGTGACAACCGCCACTGCGTTCCCTCACACGGCTTATCTCTCCCTCTATCTAAAGAATGGTCCCTAGAGCAATTTCTAAAGCAATTGTTAAGGGCATTATTAAGAGAAACAACAACTATACCCACAAGTAGGGGCTTGGCATTGCCAAGCCCCTATGCCTAATCCCATGCCAAGCCCTATGCCTAACTAGGACAAGGCGCTTATGGTTGCGCTTGAGTGATCGTGTGAGTGCTTGGGTGCGTTATACATGACCAGCAAAACTTCAGTTCGGCGAGTCTCTAGCCAATGAGCGGCTACTTAGAGTCCTGCTCCCTGCCAATCAGGGCTGTAATACTAGCAACCAGCAGATCGGGCTCCACGGGTTTGGAAATATGCTTCTGGAATCCGGCTTGCAAGGCTTGTTGCTGATTCATCTCACCTGCATAGGCCGTCAGGGCAATCGCCGGAATTTGCCCGCCCTGCTCTAGTGGTAACGCTCTCACTTGCCGGAGCAGCGTATAGCCGTCCATCTCTGGCATGCCAATGTCACTGACCAGCACGTCGGGTTTGGACTGAGTGAGGGCGACAAGTGCCTCCTGTGCTGAAGCCGCATTTGTGACCTGGGCACCATATTGCTCCAACAGGAAGGTAACAAACTCGCGTGTATCAGTATCGTCATCAACAACCAAAACCTGGACACCTTGCAAACTGGGTAATGACTGCGAGGATTGCTCTGTCTGATCGTCCGCTGAACCTAGGGGCAGAAGCGGTAATCTGACGGTAAATGTGGCGCCTAGCCCTTCACCGGGGCTGTCTGCCTCAACCGTGCCCCCATGTAATTCAACCAGATGCCGCACAATCGCCAAGCCTAAACCCAAACCGCCAAACTTGCGCGTGGTCGCGCTATCCGCTTGCCGGAAGTAGTCGAACACGTAGGGCAAAAACTCTGCAGGAATGCCCTTGCCGTTGTCGCGAACGGTGATTTGAGCCTGACGCTCTGCTTGCACGAGCCGCACCTCAACCCGACCCCCGCTAGGCGTGAACTTAACGGCATTGGACACTAGATTCCAGACCACCTGCTGCAAGCGGGTGGCATCGCCAGAGACAGAGCTGACGTTCGCATCCAGGCTGACCTCCACCTCAATCGCTTTAGCTTCTGCAGCTAGCCGCACCGTCTCCAGTGCCGCTCTAATTGTCGCTGCCAGGTTGATGGGAGTGACATTGAGGCTGAGCTTGCCTTGCAGAATGCGGGAGACATCGAGCAAGTCCTCAATCAGTTCTGATTGCAACTTGGCATTGCGCTCGATGGTGGCTAGAGCTATTGCCGTCTTCGCTGCGTCTAGCTTGCGGGTTTGGAGCAGTCTTGACCAGCCCAAGATGGGGTTGAGCGGCGAGCGCAACTCATGCGATAGCACCGCCAAAAACTCGTCCTTAATTCGACTGGCTTGCCGCAATTGTTCAGCTTGTTGTTGGATAGAGGCAATCAGGTTCGTCCGATCAATCGCAATCGCAATCTGGTCACAGGTGGATTGCAACAAGTCAATCTCTTCGCGGGTAAAGTGAGTGCGGGTAAAACTGCCAAAGGAGAGCGACCCCAATGAGCGCCCTTGAGCAATTAACGGCTGACAGGCATAAGCCGTAATTCCCAATGAGTAGATAAATTGCGCGTGGGGATGGCTAGCAATTTGCGCTTGGTCAAGGACGATTTGCCGGTGTTCTTGTACGGCCGACCCGCAAAGGTATTCACCAAATTCAATCCACTCGATTGACTGCGCCACTTCCTCAGAGACGCCCTCATAATTTTTCAGATGCAATATCTGACGGCCGTCTTTTTCTTCCACCAGAAAGTTGTAGTAGCAATGCAGTTCTAGTTGCGCTGAGAGTTTGCTGAACAAGTTGTGCATCAGCGCCAGGGGTTGTTCAGTTGCGAGTAAATCACTGGTCGTGTCATACAGCAACTGGAAGCGTTCATTGGCCTGCCGCTGTGCGGTTCTGTCTTGCAAAATCTTGACAAACCCCTGTACATTACCCGCTTCATCCTGCAATGGCATCAGTAAACCACTCGCCCAAAAGCAGCTACCATCTTTGCGAATATGCCAGCGTTCATTTTCCGCCCGACCCTGAGTGAGAGTAGTTTGCCTTTCCCATTCAGCTTGTCCCTGTGCCTTGTCTTCTGGTGTGAAGATTAAGCGGCTATTGCAGCCGATTGCCTCTGCTTCTGGGTAGCCCAAAAGCCTTTCTGCTCCGGAGTTCCAACTAACAATGGTGCCATTGAGATCGAGAGTGAAGATCGCGTAATCCTTGGCACTGTCAATCATCAGACGCAGGCGAGATTCGCTTTGGCGCAGGGCTACTTCCGCCTGTTTGCGATCGGTGATATCTACAGCAGCTCCAGTCAGATACACTGGCTCACCGTTTTGATTGCAAACGACCCTGCCTCGATCCCGCAGCCAGCGCACTGTGCCATCAGGACGAACAATTCTGATTTCGGTATCGTATAGACCTTGCTCTCGAAGGTTCTGCTCAAGCGCTCGCGCAACTTGGGCACGGTCTTCGGGGTGAACCCGCGACATAAAATCGTCTAGCGGTTGCGTAGACATCTGGGCTTCTAAGCCTAAAATTCGATTCAGGTTGGCATCGCGTCTGTCCTGATTGGTTTGCAAATCCACGCGCCAAGTCCCCATATCAGCAGCAGAGAGGGCAGAGCGTAGATGGTCCTCACTCTCGGATAAGGCCGCCTCAATTCGTTTGCGTTCAGTAATATCGAGAAAGGCAGCCAGTGAGCCTCGACAATGACCTTGCTCATCTAATAAGGGGACAGCATAGCCAAACAAATTGAAGGCCGCTCCATCCCCTCGGACGATATCAACTTCGATGTCTTTCAATTCAACTTGGTGAATCGCAGCGTAGCGCAGAGGCAATTCGTCGGCATCGAGTTGTTTGCCGTTTTGAAAGACTTTGTATGCAGGGCGAGGGCTGTCCGATGGCGTGTAGGAAACGTTGTTTTCGGTTGAGAAGCCCAAAATCTTAGCGAAAGCAGGATTGGCTTTGACTTGCTCAAATTTAGGATCTTGAGTCATGAGGATGCCAATCGGAATCATCTCAAACAGGGTTTGCAATTCATCGACTCGATTTTGCAAGTCCCGGTTCAGAGTGGCAATCGCTCGTCCCCGATGTTCTAGCGTTTCTGCCATCTCGTCAAAAGCACGAGCCAGTTGACCCAGTTCTCCTGGTTCGTTCTCAAATCCAGTCCGCGCACTCAGATCCCCTCTGCGGAGCTGCTGAGTTGTTTTGACCAACGACTTCACTTTTTGGATGAGGAATACATCGCCGCCAACCCAGGCAGCGGCTAGTGCCAAAATTGTCACCGCTCCCAGACTGATCAGGTTCTCCACTAAAAGCTGATTTGCTCCCGCAAAGGCGATCGCCTGAGGAATGCCAATTCTGACATGGACATCCCGATTTACCGGGTCATTGCCCAAGGCTGTAAACGCATAGAGCCGCTTGACTCCGTCTAAACTAATGGCCTCAGTCGTGCCCTCGGTTTGGCTCAAAACCGCTTGAGTCATTGGAGCATTTGGCACCGCTTTTCCAACCCAGTTCTGAGAATCTGGGTGCCGCACCAGAATCGTTCCCTTGCGATCCACCACCGTCACAATTGATCCTTCTGGTAGCTGCACCTCTGCTGCCAGTTGCTCTAGCCAAGCCAGGTCCAGTGCTGCAATCACGAGAGATTGTACCTGTCCCGCTTCATTCAAAATGGGATAGCCAAAATTGAGGGTTGCCTTGCCCGTCACTCGACCAATCTGATATTCACCAATCGCAAAATCACGCGTGTCACGAGCAAGTTGAAAATAGGAGCGGTCGGCTACATTAACCTGCTGCTGAGTTAAGGGAGCACTGCAAATCCAATTACCCTTTGCATCTACCACCCCAAAGCCAGTATAAGCAGGGTAATTTTCAAGCAGTTTAGCCAGCAGACGATTGCAATCGGCATTCCCCTCCCGGAGTTGCGGCAGCTCAGACAGGGCAATCAGCAGTTGGCGCGTTCCTTCGGTTGCTTGCTTTTGATTGGCAGCTGCAAACTTTGTATAGCGCAGCAGATTTTCCCGCACTCGGCTTTCTGCATACCGCCGCTGCATGGAAGCCGAGTGCAGAACCAACCCCAACGCCGGAATGACCGCCAGCAGCACCAGCAGCACCAAGCGCGCCCGCAGGCTAGATAAGAAGGTGTGACGCGGCCAAGAGCGCATTGTTTAACCGAGTCCCCCTTCTAGTGCTTGATTAAGGCGGCAATTGCGTTGACTAGGGCCTCTGGCTCTACGGGTTTAGAAATATGCTGCTGAAAGCCTGCTTGCAAGGCTTGTTGCTGGTTGAACTCTCCAGCATAGGCGGTTAAGGCAATCGCTGGAATCTTTTGGCCTGCTTCTAATGCCCTTACCCGTTGCAGCAGCATATAGCCATCCATCTCTGGCATGCCGATATCGCTCAGTAAGATGTCTGGTTTGGCCTGGGCTAACGCTTGTAAGGCTTCGACTGCAGATGCTGCAGTGCTGACATTGGCTCCAGCTTGCTCTAGCACCAAAGCAGTGAGATCCCTGGTATCGGTGTCGTCATCCACCACCAACACTTGCACGCCCTGTAAATCGAGCGCGGGCTCGGATAATTCATCCTGCTCGTTCACGCTCGGCTGCTTGGACATGAGCGGCAACTTCACGGTAAATGTGGCGCCTAGCCCTTCACCGGGGCTGTCTGCCTCAACCGTGCCCCCATGTAATTCAACCAGATGCCGCACAATCGCCAAGCCTAAACCCAAACCGCCAAACTTGCGCGTGGTCGCGCTATCCGCTTGCCGGAAGTAGTCGAACACGTAGGGCAAAAACTCTGCAGGAATGCCCTTGCCGTTGTCGCGAACGGTGATTTGAGCCTGACGCTCTGCTTGCACGAGCCGCACCTCAACCCGACCCCCGCTAGGCGTGAACTTAACGGCATTGGACACTAGATTCCAGACCACCTGCTGCAAGCGGGTGGCATCGCCAGAGACAGAGCTGACGTTCGCATCCAGGCTGACCTCCACCTCAATCGCTTTAGCTTCTGCAGCTAGCCGCACCGTTTCCAGTGCCGCTCTAATTGTCGCTGCCAGGTTGATGGGAGTGACATTGAGGCTGAGCTTGCCTTGCAGAATGCGGGAGACATCGAGCAAGTCCTCAATCAGTTCCGATTGCAACTTGGCATTGCGCTCGATGGTGGCCAGAGCTATTGCCGTCTTCGCTGCGTCTAGCTTGCGGGTTTGGAGCAGTCTTGACCAGCCCAAGATGGGGTTGAGCGGCGAGCGCAACTCATGCGATAGCACTGCCAAAAACTCATCTTTGAGCCGGTTTGCTGTCTCTGCTTCTTCCCGTGACGCTTCTGCTGCTGAGCGCGCTTGCTGTTCGGCTGCGTATAGCCGTGTATTCTCAACGGCGACGGATGCCATCTGCGCAAGCTGCACCAAGATCGATTCGTCGCTGGCAGTAAACTCCCCTCCGTATTTGTCCGAAAGCTGGATCAAGCCGATGTTACGTCCGTCTCGTTCGACCAAGGGGGCTGCCAACCAGCCTCGCATGGGAGGATGCTTGTCTGCTGCGTTGCCAAAGCCTTGCCAGCTAGGATGGGCTTCCAGTTCGGCTTGCGTCATGCGCATGGGGCGATTTAGATGGCACACGCAAGCGTAGATGCCAGAGCCATCTGTCTTTTCATCGTAGTCTCGCCAAGCCGCGTACTTATCTGACAGGTGAACGGCGTTGATTGCTTGAGCCCAGTTCTGGTCAATAGTTAGGCTAATAACCGATTGATGAGCCCCAATGATCGAAGCGGCCTGCTCGATAATTACTTGCAGAACTTCTTCCACCGAAAGGGCAGAATTGACGGCTAGGGCTGCGGTGGTGAGTCCCTGCAACTGGTTGGCATAGTGTCTTTCCTTGGCAAGAAGTTGTTCCCGTTCCGCTTCGACGCGCTTGCGCTCGCTGATGTCGATAATAAATTCCACGCCTTCCGTTCCGTTGAGGCGCGATGCGGCAAATAATCCCCACCAGCGTGACCCATCTTTGCGGATGTATTCTTTTTCGTAAGGCGTTGTGCGTCCCAGAGTTAAAAACTCCTGGACTGCTCTGTGAGAGGCGGGCATCCACTCTGGTGGTGTCAGTTTGTCCCACCGCACTCGTCCTTGCTCAAAATCCTCTCGGTTGTAGCCACTCATGCGCAGAAACGCATCGTTGGCGTCGCCAATGACGCCCTCGGTTCTAAAGAAAATCACGCCGACGGTTTCGATGGCGATCGCCCGTTGTAGCCGCTCTTCTGAGACCCGCAGGGCTTCTTCCGCCTGCTTGCGAGCGGTGATGTCAACGGCAGCTCCGTAAACCACCTGTTCTTCTGGGTACGGCTGTGCATTCCAGAGTAACCAGCGGTAGGAGCCGTCTTTGTGGCGGTAACGGTTTTCAAACGCGAAGGTTTGGTTGCCGGAAAAAAGACTGTCGATTTCAGAAATAGAGGTGTTGATGTCGTCTGGGTGGACAAACTCAGCCCAGGGATGAGCGACCAGTTCACCCATGGTCCAGCCGAGTATGCGTTCAAAGGTTGGGCTGATCCATTGGAAATAACCGTCCAGGCCAGTGATCACTCGCAAGTCTGCACCGACTGCGAGAAACCGTTCGCGTTCCTGCTCAAACTGTTTACGCTCGGTGATCGTTTCGGCAATCCCGGCCAGATACAGTAGCTCGCCTTGGTCGTCATAGACCGGAAAGCCGCGATCGTGAATCCAGACGATCGAGCCATCCGGGCGAATCACGCGATACTCTTGGCTAAAACCGCCCTGAATACACTGCTGCCACCCGGCTTGGATGCGTTCGCGATCATCAGGATGAATAGATTCAACGAAGCGGCTTAGGTCTGTGTAGATTTCACTGGCCGAGCGCCCCCATACCTGCTCAAAAGAAGGGCTGACGTAAATCAGACGATACTCATCAGCAGCAGTAATCCAAATGACATCATTGCTGTTCTCGGCAAAGCTCCTGAAGCGGGCTTCACTTTCGCGCAGGGCAGCTTCGGCTCGGGCACGTTCCAACTTCATCCAGAATCGGTTTGCCAATTCGCGCATCAATTCGATTTCGTCGGTACGCCAGTTGTAAGGCGATTGATGATAGACACCAAAGCTAAATTGCCACTCGTTGTCTCTACTTAAAGGGACATTAATAAACGCACCAATTTTCAGGGTGGCAAATTTCTGTTCGTCGACGATTGACGAGGGAGCAGCAACGTCACGAACAACGACAGTTTGCCCGACTTTGATCGCTTGCAAAAACTGGTCACAGACAAACTCAGGCAGGGAATAAACGCCAACTAAGCTAGGTACATCCTCCTGATGCCAATCGCAATCCACTACTGCTTCCTTTGCCCTCTCGTTAATTGCAACAAAGGCGCAGATGGAAGCATTGAGATAACGATTGAGGTGTTCGCCAACCGTTTGGATAACCTCGCTCACACTGCTCGCTCCAATCAGACCTTGACTGACATCGGCGAGAAATTCGGCATTCAATTCTGCCCGTTTGCGTTCGTCTTCAACACGCTTTTGTTCGGTAATGTCCCGCGAGATGCACAACAACTGTTCAACCTGCCCCTCTGCCCCCCGAATCGCAGTGAGCTTGACATCCCAGCACTTCGGTTCACCTGCCAGGGTGGGAGAATAACCTTGAAATCTGCCCACGCCACCTGCTTTTGCCGTATCAAGAGCATTCAGCGCAGCTTGCCGGTCAGCGCCTTGCCAAAACTCAACCCAAGAACAGTTGAGTAGTGAGGTCGGGTCCTGGATACCTATCAAGGCCTGTCCCCTTGGATTCATATACAGGAGCCGCCCTGAAAAATCTAAAACCTTGATGCAGTCATCGCTGCTATCCAGGACTTGCCGATTGAATTCTTCACTTTGGCGCAACGACGTTTCGGCTCGTTTCTGCTTCGTCTGGAGTTCTTGCTCTCGCTGCAAGGCGTCCTGATCTTTCTGACGCTGATGCATACGCTGCAAAGCGGCAGCAGTAAAGCCTGAAAGACTAGTCATCAACCGTTGATCTTCCCGGTCAAACTGTCGCTGCTTATGGTGAGAAACCAGCCAAAGGGTGCCGAGCTGTTGATTGTTCACATAGAGCGGCAAAAGCAGTCCCTCAACGATGGGAAACTGCGGATGGTGTAAGTAGGTGTAATAGCGTTCAGGATGGGCATAGAGTTGCGGCTGTCCGCAACGAATCGTCGTGCCACAAGGACTAAAGTTGCCTGGCGTAGTTGTTTGTTCTAGGAATTCTAAGGCACCAGCAATGGCTATCCAGCGAAAGGCAGTGGTGCCATCGGCTAAAGTCTCTAACAAGCTGATGCCAGCCGTGTCAGCTCGACAGAGATCCCTGGCAATCTCAACCAGGGTTTTGAGCATGGACTGCGGGTCGTCCATCAGGTGTTGAGCGAGGGTTCGGAGCGCTTGGTTTTCTGCGGCCAAGTCCGGCTGTCTGGCCGGACGAGCCGCCAGTGCTGCTGTAATCAGGACATCGGCTTCAGTAATTTCCTGAGGACTGTGGAGTAAGCCCTCGCCTGAAGGGACATCGCCCTGGAAAGGCTTAGAGGACAACGGATCGGTCATGTAGTCTTGCCCTTACCCTGAGAAGTCTCTAGTGAGCAGGTCTCCACCGCAATCGCCCATTTGGTAGAGCAATGCTTCAGCCCGATTCAATGCTAACGGTAAGGACCTGTATGGCGGTTCTTCAAGACGTGATAGAGGCACCCAGTAAGTTGAATTGCTACCCCTCCCGGCCTCCCGCTAAAAGGAGGAGCCCAACCTCTCCCGGCCTCCCCTTGCTAAAGGGAGGAGACATCAATTCTCAACCTCCCCTTGGCAAGGGGAGGGGCCGTAGGCGGTGGGGTTTAGTCGTTAATTGGCTTAATGATTAAGCTGAACCACGGCTTTGTTTAAGATGCTGGCATCCTCGCGCCATTCGCGGATGGTTTCGCGGCTCTGTTGTTGGGCAGTGGCTTGTTCGGCTTGGTGATAACAGAGACGACCTAAGGCAGCGATAACCGTAGACAGACCGTAGCGTTGCATTAGCACGATCAAAATGTTCAAATCGCTGTCGTCAAATTTGGGTTTGGCTGGCTGGTTCATAGGAGATGGGTCTCCTGTTTTTGAGCCAAAAGCTTGCACATTGGCGTTGTGCTCCTAGGAAAGTGTGAGTGGGAAAAATGTGAATGGGGTTTGGAGGGGCAACCTTTGCAGATTGCCCCGGCGCTTCAATTTCTAGGTCCCTGCCTGACCCACATAAGGTATGGGGTGCCCCGACCGAGTGCTAAACTCCGTCGTAGCCTGTGGGCTGGAGATCAACCAGCTTAGAGGTCAGTCGCCTAGGGTTGTACTAGCGATCCTAGGCGGCGTTTTGATATTGAACTAGCTGACACAATAGGGCAAAGCTTCAGGTTTTGCCAGCCGTTTTTTGCCAGCCGTTTTGCTAGGGATGTTCTGCTAGGGATTTGTCAGTTCTGGTCAATTGTCAGCAGTGGCGCGGTCACTCATCAAGCGACCATCCTCCATATGCACAATGCGATCAGCGACATCCAAAATGCGATTGTCGTGCGTGACCAGCAGAATTGTGCAGCCCTGCCCTTTGGCTAACTTCTGCATAATCTCGACCACATCCCGACCGGACTTGCTATCTAAAGCGGCAGTCGGTTCATCAGCCAAAACCAACTGGGGATGGCTCACCAAGGCGCGGGCAATCGCCACCCGCTGCTTCTGACCCCCAGAAAGATTCTCCGGGTAATATTCCACACGATTGCCCAGTCCCACCGCTTCTAGCATTGCGGCGGCGCGGGGTTTGCGCTCACTCACTGGAATCTGTTTGTGCAACTTGAGCGAGATTGCCACGTTTTCCCAAGCCTTCAGGCACTTAAGCAAATTGTGAGCTTGAAAGATAAAACCAATCTGACTTCTGACCTGGATTAACTGACGCTGACTGGTGTTATTTAACTCCTGTCCCAGAATCTTGAGGCTACCTGCTTGCAGTGAACGCAAGGCACCAATCAGCGTCAGCAATGTGGTTTTGCCACTGCCAGAGGGACCGGTGAGAATCACAATTTCGCCAGAGTGAATATCGAGATTGACATCGATTAGTACCGGCTTTTGCAAGGCCCCAGTGCCAAAAGCATGGTTGAGGTCGCGAATTGAAATTACAGGAGACATTCAGCACCTCACCCTAAAATACATCGGCTGGATCAGCGGAACGGAGCTTACCTGAAGCAATCGCCGCCGACATCATGCACATCACAATCGTGAGCAGAAAAACCGTCAGGGCAATCTCAGGACTCATCACCAATTCCAAGCGGGTTAAGCCACCCAAAAAGCCATACATCCACAGCGAAACCGTGAGCCCAGGCACGAAACCCAAGACCGCCAGAATACCGGCTTCTTGAAAAATTACTGCCAGCAGCGACCAATCGCTGTAGCCCATTGCTTTGAGCGTGGCGTATTCGGCTAAGTGATCATTGACATCGGCGTAGAGCACTTGATAGACGATTACCACGCCAACAATCAAGCCCATAATCGTGCCGAAACCGAAGATCGGACCCACCGCAGTCGATTCTTGAAACTGCAATTCCTTGGCAATTAATTCTTCGTGGGTATAGGCTTTGACACCGGGAACATACTTTTCAATGCCTGCTTTCACCGCCCCTGGATCGGCACCCGGCTCCAAGGTCACCACGCCCACACTGACTTGCTTGAGCCGACTGGCACCAAACAGCTCAGCATAAGTCGCCTCACTCATTACCAAGTTACCGCCGCCCAAAAAGAAGGAGTTGCCCAAGCTAAATAAACCAATCACCGAGACGCGCTGGTTATTCACAATCGCGGTCACACTGCCCTTCTCAGCAAACAGTTGAGGAATCGGGCCAAAATCGGGTTTTGCTAACCGATCAAACAAAACACTCTTAGGAACCGTGAGCTGCTGCTGTTGCTGATTTAGCTCTGGAATATCGAAAACCATCTGAGCAGGATTAAACGCATAAACCCGAGCTTCAAACGATTTATGCTCCTGGCTATAGGCCCAAGGCGTCCCCGTGCTCATATAGACCGGCGTAGTCAGCGCCACCCCTTCAATTGAGGCTGCTTGATACAAACGAATGCGATCAAAGCCATTGGAGCCCAAAAATTCGGCACTGGGATTGAGCAGAAACAAATCCCCTTTCATACTTTTGGGCAGCGTGGTTGCGCCACCGCTAAACAGCGACAAGAAGCCCAATTGCATAAAGATCAAGACATTGGCAAAGGCAATGCCGCCCATTGCCACCGCCAGACGCACTTTCTGGTGGGACAACTGTGCCCAAGCCAGTGGTCGCTCACCACTTGAATTCGATTGAGAATTTGATTCGGGATTTGATTTGAGCTTAAATTTGAAACTCAATTTAGCAGGCAAATCGAACGGCAAAAGTTTCATAAGTCAGGTTTAGGTCCAGCTCAGTTTTGAATTGCTAGATATCACCCCTCTCAGCCTCCCCTTGCTAAGGGGAGGAGAAGTAGGTAGTGGAGTCGTGCTTTGTAGCTCTCAACAATTGACCTCTCCCAACCCCCCCTTAGCAAGGGGAGGTGCCGCAGGCGGTGGAGTTCCGATCGGTATTAGAAACACAATCAGAACCCGCTTCAACGATTCAGTTGAGCGATGGCAGCAGTAGATCTAGGCTGAGAATTTCGCTGAGCCCTAGGTTGATTTTTAGCTGGGTTCTGCGACGCCAGATCCAACTTGACCCGCACCTGAATATTGGTGAGAGCGGCCACTTTAGAGTTGTCGTCCGGGTCAATGCGAATTTTGACGGCAACAATGCGCTCGTTCTGGTCAGTGGTTGGGCTGCCTGCGCCGTCACCGCCCGCAGAATCCTGGCCCTGGAGCATCTTTCTGCCGACTTGCAAACTCACCTGCTCCACCGTGCCCTGCACCTCACCGCTAAAGCCGCCATACTCGCTGGTAATCGTGGCTCGCTGCCCTTGACGCACTTTGTTCACATCTGTCTCAGATACTTCGGCAACGGCAAACATTTGGCCGGTTTGCGCCAGTTCCACAATGCCCTGACTGGTATTGACCTGCTCGCCAATGCGCGTGTTGATGCGCAAAATTTGTCCGGCCACCGGCACTCGCACCCGCACATCTTCCAGATCGGCTCTGACCTGTTCGACTGCCAGCTTGGCTTTTGAGAGCTGGGCTTGGGCAATTTCGACATCCACTGGGCGCACCTCGCGCAACTCCGCTAGCTCTGCCCTTTCCTGCTGGATTTCGGCTCGCAGGGTCATGATCGTCTGCTCCAGATCGGCTTGTCGCTCTGCCAGCACCGCCTGAGCCGTTGCCAAGTCCCGCTGCGCCTCATCCTGGTTGGCCCGCGAAATCGCCCCTTCCTGCACCAAGGCTTGCCGACGCTCGTAGGTCAATTGGGCTTCGCGTAATGTGGCCTCAGCACTGGCAATCGCCGCTTTTTTCTGCTTAGTCTCAGCTCGTAGTTGCGCTTCCAGACGCGCAATCGTTGCCTGCTGAGCCAGGAGTTGGCCCTGCTTGGCCTCGCCCTGCTGCACCCTCACCAGTTCCGCCTGCCGCAAGCGCACCTCCGCCTGGGCATCCAGCAAATCCACCTGCCGCCGGTCAATGCCCTGCAAAATGGCAATCACCTGATTGGCTTTGACCCGGTCGCCTTCCTTTACCAAAATGGCGTTGACGCGGCTGTCCTGGGCATTGGGAACCGATAGTTTGATCACCTCGCCCTCAGGTTCAATGCGGCCTAACGCCACGACCGCCGCGACTGGAGCCACAGTGACCGCAGTAGGAGAATTTTGCGCTTTCACACCACAAGCAGCACACAGACCGATCAAGCCTAAAAGGACAGTGAGTTGCCGAAGTTGGGCCATGACTGGTTAATTCCTGGTTATCGTCTTGCGACTTGATTGAGTAGCTGATTGAGCCCTTAGTTAGGTTCCTACTTGAGCCCTTGATTAGGCCCTTGATTGAGTTCTTAATTAAGTCATTACTTAAGAACTCAATCATTGCTAATCTAGCTAGGAAATCTAGCGATAGAGTTGAGTCTTGTCATCTAGATCCATGCAAAAAACGCTCACATCCATGACATTTGTCACATCCAGTGTCAGACCAGATGCCATAGGATTGCTATTGAATTGCTGTTGAGTTTTGCAACTCAGGCTTATGGCACTCAGCGCAAGCACCGGCCCCGATACTGGCTCAAACTCTGGCTCAAGCACTGGCAGGAGAACTGGGCTAAACTCTGGCTCAAACACTAGCTCAAACCCTGGCCCGAACCCTGGCCCAAGCCCGGATGAAGTCATTACCTCACCTTCCATCTGGCGCATTGTGCGTCATGTGGAGTGGACAATTCTAGGCATCTCTCTGCTGATCGAGTTAATTGACCATAATGCTCAATATTGGCAGGCAATCGCCAAAGTTCCCCATACCGTAGCTTTTGTTTTTCTCGGGGTCTTTGCGCTACTCAGCTTGGTTTTTCCTGCCGACCGTCCCCTTTGGCAACGCCGAGCTTATATCGTTTTAGAGATTGGCTTAGCCCTGCTTGCGCTTGTTTTGGGCATGGCCTTCGACATTCTTCTCTATGTTTTTATTGCCAAAACCTGCTTCTTGCTCAAGCGCAAAGAAGTCATTATTACGATCATCACAACTGGGGTTGCCTGGAATGTAGCGCTGGTTTGGCTAGTTCCCCGAGCCATCCGGTTTATGCATGCCAATCCTGGCTATTGGTCTGATACCAATCAGATTCTGGTTAGCAGCCTCATTAACAACGTCGGCTCTTATCTGGCGGCCAGCACGTTTGTGACTTTGTTGAGCTTTACGGTGGTCGCCGAGCGCAAAAGCCGACGCCGAGCCGAGTTGCTAGCCAAAGAAGTCGAAACCCTGGCCGCAACCCTGGAGCGCACGCGCATTGCCCGCGATATCCACGACTCGCTAGGGCACACGCTGACCACCCTAGATGTCCAGCTCGAAGTCGCGCAGGAACTACGCCAGCGCAACCCCGAAAAAGCTCTCCAGGCCCTCGATACGGCCAAGCTGCTGGCCAGCCAATGTCTTCAGGACGTGCGACGCGCCTTGCAAACCATGCGTCGGTCAGACTTCAACCTGGACAAGGCGCTCAGCACCCTAATGGAACAGGTCCAACAGAACCAATCCTTCCGGGTGCAAGTGAAACTGAACCTGCCACCCCTGCCCCTGCAAACCAGCCACCAGCTCTACTGCGTGGTGCAGGAAGGGCTAACCAATATTCAAAAACATGCCCAGGCTTCTCGGGTCGGCCTGCGCAGTTGGTGCACCACGGACAGTGTGACTCTGGAGCTAATCGATGACGGTCAGGGCTTTGATCCGACTGCACCCTGCTCGGGCTTTGGCCTGCGGGGGATGCAAGAGCGGGTTCAAATCCTGGACGGTGAGCTTAAGATCGTCACGGCCCCCGGTCGGGGAACGCAGATTCAGGTGACTGTGCCGCGATGATTCGGCTGCTGCTGGTAGACGATCAGGCTCTGTTTCGCCAGGGTTTAGCCGCCTTGCTGGCGCTACAAGAGGATTTGGAGGTGGTGGGGCAAGCCAACCACGGCCAAGAAGCCATCAACCTCACCGACCAGCTCCAGCCCGATGTGATTCTGATGGATGTGCGCATGCCGGTCTGCGATGGTGTCACTGCGACTCGGGCCATCCATCAGCGCTACCCCTGGATTCGCATTTTGGTTTTGACCACGTTCGATGAGGACGAGTACATCTGGCAATCGTTGCAAGCCGGTGCTTTGGGGTATCTGCTCAAAAGCACCCCAGCCAGACAGGTCGCCGCTGCCATCCGCACCTTGCATCAGGGCCATAGCCAACTGGGACCGACAATTGCGCCCAAGGTGTTCGCCCAGATCCAACTGCCCACAGCCAAGAAAGAGAAAGCCGCCTACCGTTTGAGTGAGCGAGAACTGGAAGTGTTGCAGTTGCTGGGCCAGGGCAAAAGCAATCGGGAAATTGCGCGCACGCTGCATTTAAGCGATGGCACCGTGCGCAATTACATCACCCACATTCTCTGTGAGCTGGAGTTACGCGACCGCACCCAGGCAGCGCTATGGGCGCAGAAGCATCTAGACAAACCGCAACCCTAAAGTTTAGAAACGCCTGAAGTTTAGACGCCGGTGTTCTTAAAGCTGATTCATAGAGACAAGTAGAAGAGGTGGTAGCAAGAGACGTTACTGGTGGGAGTATCGCAGCCAGTCGTAGTTAACCCCAGTATGAGCCGTAAAGCTTATCCTACCGACCTCTCTGATGCTGAGTGGCAACTCATCGAACTGCTGATTCCTCCTGCTAGACCAGGGGTAATCTCATCGTTTTGCTAACGTTAGCATGGCCTAGCATTTTGTAGATGCATTCCTGATTTAGTCTTCGACCGGCTTTATCTTCTTAGCAAGCCATATCCACAATCGATTTTCGTGGAGGACTTGCACATAGTTAGCATTCACCTGATTGATTCGAGCAAAGATGCTTGGCTGTCTAAAAATGACGAGCCATAACAGCGTAGCCACTTTGTAAAGAAGACCTAACCAACGATGGTAAAAAATGAGGGCAATCAGGCTCAGGTCAGAAGCCGCATGGCCTTCTTTAACTTGCTGCATCGAATACTGAGGTAGAACGATCGACCATTGCTCAGGATACTGATGAAGCAACGTGCTAAGGGTAACGGCATCGGCGATTGCGGCAGTACACCCCTGTCCTAAAAGGCTAAACATTCCGTGCGCTGCATCTCCAATCAAGACGGCTTGACCCTCTAAGTAATGGTAGCAGTGACATTGACTCCAATATTCATGCCCTGGCTGAGCGGCTAAAAATGCCACTGCCTGATCGCGATCAAGCTTGATTTTGGGCGAGTGTTTGGGAGACATTTCTTGCAACAATTGCTGTAATTCCTCTGGGGTTGTCACCCCACAGGGGTTCATCTGATCGCTGCTGCTAGGTTGCCAAAAGATCAGCGCGCTGTATCGACCTTTCTTTTGCGGTAGACAGGCACCAAAAACAAGACTAAAAGGTGGCCTTCGCGTTTGTAGTCGAATGATGCTCAGTTGCTGTAGTTCTGACTCTAGTGAGAGTTGCAGAACCTTCCAGACGTGGGGACGTTGCCGCTCTTGAAAGCGGATCTCATCTGGTTTTGCAACCATCATGGTACTGCGGATCGTGGAATGAACTCCATCTGCTCCGACAAGCAGATCGTAAGCGACCGTTTGCGATCCAGATTCTCCATCAATCGTGATCTGGTGGCGAGCGAGATCAACCTCTATAACTGACGTGTTGTAGTTTATCGATAGTCGTGAATCTACCTGATCACCATGGTGGGTAAGCAGTGATTGCAGGAGTAAAGCACAGAGTTGACGACGTGGAATTAAGATCAATCCTCCCCGTGCAAACTCAATTCCTTCATCAGTTAATTGCTCTACTAGCCCTTCAATGCTGCTTAACCAATTCTGCACTCTTGCCCCTAATCCCAACCCGAATCCTCGACTGTCAACTGACACTAAATCGGTTGGATTTTGGTTGCAATCATACAATTGCACCCGATAGTTTGAGCCGAGAGCGAGCAGGCGCTCGGCTAAGAATAAGCCAGCGGGTCCTGCACCAACAATGACAACATTCATAATCCAGAGATCTGGTGAAGTTTTACAGCATAACGAGTTTGCGAAAATTGAGAATTGATTTGAGTCTCCAGTTGGCTACGAACCACCTAACTCACTTTAGTCCAGCGCGGAACGTAATCGAATAGCCACTTAAACTGCTGATCAGCAAGCCAAGTCGGAGTCAATTTATAGATCCAGTTGCGGATAAAACAGGCGATTGCATTCTCT
This sequence comes from Leptolyngbya sp. FACHB-261, assembly GCF_014696065.1. Classification (NCBI taxonomy): domain Bacteria; kingdom Bacillati; phylum Cyanobacteriota; class Cyanophyceae; order Leptolyngbyales; family Leptolyngbyaceae; genus Leptolyngbya; species Leptolyngbya sp. FACHB-261. The sequence goes on from NZ_JACJPL010000018.1 coordinate 356,182, forward strand.
GCCTGTCCGAGTTGACCCACTTGACGGGAGGTGGTGAAGACACGATTAATGCGATCGCAGCGGCTTGCTTCAAACTGTCGTAGCAACGATGGAACTGTCTCCGCTTCATGACTTACGATAAGCTGTTTGACCAGTTCAAAGGCATCTTCGATAGCCATACAGCCGCCTTGACCCAAGTTGGGCTGCACAGGATGAGCGGCATCGCCAATCAGCGTGACTCGTCCTCTACCCCAGGTTTGTCCCAACGGTTCGCGATCATAGATGTCATCGCGGTAGATAGGCTGAGCGCTCAGGGCATCGAGAATGGCTGGTACTGGGTTGGCATAGCTCGAAAAGCGCGATCGCAAGGCATTCAATGCACCGCCTGCCAATTCATCAGTGCCGCCAGCAGGGGTATTGACGAAGGCATAGAACGAAAAACGACCAGAGCCAACATCAAAATAGCCAAAGCGATCGCCCTGCCCCCAATATTCTGACCAACTGTACCGCTCATCCAGCGGTAGTCCAGCTGCCTCAAAATATCCCCGCCAGCAGCATGTACCGCTGTAGATGGGCCGTTCCAATTGCTCTTTTTCCTGCAACTGCGCCCGCACACTGGAATACAGCCCATCAGCACCGACTAAGACACTTCCTTCTGCAATGCTGCCGTTCTGGAAGAACACCCGCACAGTGTCTTGACTCTCCTCAAAGTTCTCAAAGACACATCCCGTTTTTACCGTTCCTTCTGGTAGCGCATCGTAGAGGATTTGCTGCAATTCCGGTCGCAGTAAACAAATTCCCAGGTTGTCTGCTTGCACGAATTTTGGCGAATTGAGGTAGAGCAGTTCTCCATTTTTGTTAAAGAAGCCACCCTCTCGAATCGTGCCGCCATGCTGGTAGAAGCGATCGTAAAGTTGCCCGTCCCAAAGCAGTTGATAAACCCGCATGGCATTCCGCTGAATGAAAATACCACCCGGTCCTGACAGCATTTCAGGTAATGTCCGCTTTTCATAGACTTCCACTGGGATGCTTGCATCAAGGCACACACGCGCTAGGGTCAATCCGCCAATTCCGCCGCCAATGACAATTATCTTTCGGCTCAATTCTCAGTCTCCTTAAAAATAGTCTTTGGAGTGATGTACGTAGCTTCGACGCTTTATAAACAGAGTGGGCTTCCTATTTCATTTGCTAGCTATGTTAGGGTTCTCATAGCCTTCGAGCAGTCATTATCGCTGATTAACGATGGTAGCCTTCCTCTAGGAACATGGAGCAGGGTCAAGGCACAGCCCAGTAAAAGGTTATCAGGGGCTCCCTGAGGCATCAGTGCCTGAGATCTGCGGCTGGCAGTTGGAGATTATCAAACGAGACGAGCCCGGTTTCGTGTTACTGCCTAAGCGCTGGGTGGTGGAGAGGACCTTTGGTTGGTTAGGACGCTATCGCCGCTTAAGCAAGGATTACGAGTACCTACCGCAGATGAGTGAAGCGATGGTTTATGCAGCCAGCGTTCGACTCATGCTGCGTCGTCTCACTCCCTCTACAAATATTCTTTATAAATAAGATGAGTGTTCAGGATGATATGGGATTGCAAGAGGGTGTTTCCCCGGTGGCTGGAGATTTCCCGCGACTAGTCACAGTAGGGGAAGCCTCCGTCCGCGCCACTTATCTGTTCTTAGTGGAATGCTCTTGGTTGCAGTAAATGCCTGAAGACAAAGCCTTCTACGACAACTCAGAATTACTATCGGGTTATCTCGCACACCGGGCTCGACCCGATAACCCCAATGACACACTAGAGCGTCCGCTCTTTTTAGAACTTGCTGGTGATCTCACCAATCTGGACATTCTTGATTTAGGGTGCGGGAATGCTGCGTTTGGGAAAGAGGCTCTGTTGCAAGGGGCGCGCTCCTACACAGGCATTGAAGTCTCTCAGTCAATGGTTGACCTTGCCCGTCAAATGCTTGCAGACACCTCTGGTCAGGTTCGCCACGAAAGCATAGAAACATGGCGAGCCCAGACAGAACAAGTTGATTTGGTGTCGTCGCGGCTGGCACTGCATTATGTTGAAAATCTCGAATCTGTGTTTCAAGAAATCTATGAGGTGCTGTGTCCTGGTGGGCGGGTGATTATATCGGTCGAGCATCCTGTCATTACATCGAACTTTGAGAGCTTAGCAGAAGGTCGCCGCACGACCTGGTTGGTTAACAACTACTTCAAACCGGGTGCAAGAGTGCACCAATGGCTTGGCAATCAGGTCACGAAGTATCACCACACTTTGGAAGAGTATTTTAACCTCGTTGCAGACGCTGGACTTGAGCTAAAGCATGTGCGAGAGTCACGTCCTAAAAAGAGCTATTTTTTGAGCGAGGAAGAATATGAGCGGCGTTTACGGATTCCGCTGTTTTTATTGATCGCGGCATGTAAGCCAAGATGACTCCGGAAGCTCTTCATCTTTATCTGGGTCAATTTGCCCAAAAGAAAAGTCCGCCGAAGTGGACTGACTGACAGAAACATGGCAGTAGTTTTGGGCCAATGTTGGCTAATACCAACTAACTTTTCAATCGCTACCCATTTGCCCCCTCCCGACCTTCCCTTGCTAAGGGGAGGTGCCGTAGGTGGTGGGGTTCTGCCTAGAGAATTGCTATTAGATGAGTAAGCAGGGTGATATGGGATTGCAAGAGGGCGTTTACCTGGTCACTTCAGAAGATTTCCCGTGCCTAGTCGAAGTGTGGGAGGCCTCCGTCCGCGCCACGCATCTGTTCTTGATGGAAGCGGATATCCAGTTCTTCAAGCCATTGGTGCAGGATGCCCTTCCCCAGATGGCAGAACTAGCCTGTGCGCGTGATGAGCAGGGCCAGGTTGTTGGCTTTGTTGGTGTGGTGGAGGACAAAGTTGAGATGCTATTTATCCATCCCCTGTGGCGAGGGCAAGGGGTTGGGCGACGACTGCTGGAGCATGCGGTCAAGGCGCTTGGTGCTACCAAGGTTGATGTGAATGAGCAGAATGAACAGGCGGTGGGGTTTTATCTGCGGCTGGGGTTTGAAGTAGAAGGGCGTTCGGAGTTGGATGGCTTGGGCAAGCCGTTTCCTCTATTGCATATGCGCTTACGTGATTGAGTGATGTGATTGAGTGATGTGATTTTGCAGAAGCGAGTAGATCTGACAAACCGATATACCCAATTGCCAAACTCAATTGCTGAACCAGAAGGCAACCCATTAAGTTGGACAGGTTATCTCCGTCCAGTTAGCTCAATTGCCATCAGACAGACCTCTTTTATTTACCTCTGCAATCCATCTTTATCTGGGTAAATTTTCCCAAAAGAAAAGTCCGCCGAAGCGGACTGACTCACAGAAATATGACAATAGTTTTGGGCCAATGTTGACCAACAAGACCAGTAGATTAGCTCTGATCTGTTTTCTGGTCCGCTTGCTTTTTACGGCCTCCTCGGCCAAAGCGACGTCCCATATCAACGACAGCAGTATTCAAACCAGCATCTTTACCGTTGGCACGAGCTGAGTTGTAAGCCATACGGGCGGCAGCATAGGCTTCGCTACCCGCTAATAAATAGGTGTCTTCGACCAGCTCTTGGAGTTGAACCAGAGACAACATAATTGGATAAAGTGACTCTACCAGATTGATGTCGCGTCGCATTTCATCGACATCTAAACAGCGAGGCATGAGTTCAGGGTTTTGGTCAGCCAGCTCAACAGCTTTATGGACAAAGGCCCGAGTTTTGTCACCCATACGGCTCAGGCTGCGGCGGCGAGCGGGGGTTAAACCTACTAGGAAAGAAAGTATTTCACGAACATTGGTGAGATTTGACAGAACAGCTTGAAGATCGTCCGATGGCAGCTCGGCGCTTACAAGGTTATTATTCACCCTGAATCGGTCCTTTAAAGTAATAACAGTTAGCCTAGCCATTTAGCTTAGGCTTTTCTTTTAGTGCCCATATTTCACTGGTTACTAACTTGTGGAATTCCCTGAAAAAAGTAAGCTAGCAAATTAGCTTCTCCGAGAATTCTGGGATAAACGTTGTTTGCGATGAGTACAAGTACCTTTCAACCCTCAACGAAGTTGTTTGGCATGAGTACAAGTACCTTTCAACCTTCGCCAACGTGGGTAAAAGTGTCGTCGTTCTCGGTTCAACCTTCGCCAACGTGGGTAAAAGTGTCGTCGTTCTCGGTTCAACCTTCGCCAACGTGGGTAAAAGTGTCGTCGTTGTGGGTCAGACCCTCGTCGTCTTGGGTAAAAGTGTCGTCGTCCTGGGTTCAACCTTCAAGGACGTGGGTTCAATCCTGGTTTGAGACCGGCGTGAATTCAGTGTTAATGCCTGGACTAGAGGGGGAATGCTGAAAAGACAGCAATCAGGTTGCCTGGAGCTGAGGGAATTTGTTGAGCCTTGCTTAAGATCAATTAGCTGAGGCGGAAGCGTTTTTGCAGGGTCGCGGCCTTAGGCACCAGGAACTTGCAGACAACTAGAGCTTGGCTTGATAGTCAAACTCAGGGACATCCACTAGTCTCATCTGCAAATCCTCCCGCCCATACCGCTGCAACTCAGCATGGCAAAATCAGCGCATGACTGACCACGACCGCCTGTTCAAAGAACTCCTATCCACCTTTTTCCTGGAGTTCGTAGAGTTGTTTCTACCCGATGCAGCAGCCTTCCTGGAACGCAACTCCCTCACCTTTCTCGACAAAGAACTGTTCACCGATGTCACCTCAGGCGAGCGCTACGAAGCCGACCTAGTCGTCAGAGCCCAGTTCCAAGGCGAGATCTCCTGCTTTCTGATTCATGTAGAGCACCAGGCGCAGCCGCAGAAAGATTTCGGCCAGCGCATGTTCCGATACTTCGCCCGATTGAGTGAGCAGTATGGGCTGCCAGTGTATCCAGTCGTGCTGTTCTCATATGACTCCCCCAAGCAGGCAGCAGCTCAGCAGCATCGGGTCGAGTTTCCTGGCTGGGTAGTGCTGGAGTTCAACTACCGGGTGATTCAGCTCAACTGACTGCCCTGGCAAGAGTTCATAACGCGACCGAACCCGATTAGCAGCGCCTTAATGGCCAAGATGAGCATGGAACGGCAAGAGCGCCCAGTGGTGAAGCTAGAGTGTCTGCGAATGCTGGCGAGTCTAGAACTAGACCCAGCGCGAACTCAACTGATCTCAGGGTTTGTAGACATGTATCTAGAGCTAGGACCAGAGGAGGAAAGGGAGTTTGAGGAGGGCCTTGGTAGGATTGAGCGAGAGCAGCAGGAGCAGGTCATGCAGATAGTCACCAGTTGGATGCGGCAAGGTCTCCAGCAGGGTCTTCAGCAGGGCCGACAAGAGGGCCAGCAAGAAGGCCGACAACAGGAAGCCCTAACGCTGATTCTGCGCTTGCTCAACCGCCGATTGGGGGCAGTGACGCCAGAGAATCGCACAGTGATCCAGTCATTGTCAGTTGAGCACCTGGAAGACCTAGCTGAGGCGTTGCTAGATTTCTCTGACGAAGCGGATTTGCGTGACTGGTTGCGCAGTCGAGATTTGCCCCAAGAACAGGGTTAAGCTCTCTTTCGTTCTTTCTGATTCATGGAGAGCAGCAGGCGCAGACGCAAGACGCAACAGCTTGTGACCAGTTGGAGAAGCAGTCCGTCCAGAGTGCCAAACTGGAAAAACAGAGCCTCAATCTGAAGGGGTTGTTCGGGAGTAAGCGTAGGAGCAACCGTTCATGCTGACTGAAATCCGCCAACTCAGCGTGCGTGACTACCACTGCATGGTAGAAACCGGGATTTTGGCAGTAGATGAGCGGGTGGAATTGCTGGCAGGACAAATTTTTAGAATGGCGGCGAAGGGAACGGCACACAGCGCAGTGGTCACTCGGGTAGAACGGCTGCTGAAGCGCTGCCTGGGGGAACAAGTGGTCATCTGTTTGCAAGATCCCGTACAACTGGATGATTTCTCTGAACCAGAGCCAGATATTGCAGTGGTTCGGGTTGATCCTTTGGAATACGAGGATCATCACCCTAGGCCCAGTGAGATCTATTGGCTAACAGAGGTTGCTGATATAACCCTTAAACGCGATTTAGAAATCAAAGCTTCTCTCTACGCCCAATCAGGCATCTCAGAATACTGGGTCTTGGATGTAAATGAGCAACAGTTACATGTGTTCCGTTCGCCCAGTCCCAAAGATTATGAAAGCAAGACTGTTTTGTCTGAAGAACAGACCATCTCACCTCTAACTTTTCCAAACTGTAAAATTGCAATTCGAGAGCTACTACGTCCGAGAGAACAGTGAAGTTCTCCTAGAACTTGAATCAAGGCATAACTTCTCAAGGCTACGGATTTCTCAAACAACGATTCTCACCACTCTCATCGCCAAGACAATCCCCATTCGGATTCAAAATCACCACACGATTCACCGTCGGAAACTGTCGCAAAGTAGCCTCAATCGCACTCATGGCCCGTGCATCATCGCCAATTCCATTCGAGACAACCTGCCGACAAAACCGCAGTCTCGCAGTTCTGCCAGAAATAGCCAGCGCAAAATCTCGTCTGCCTTATGAGGGGTATCGCGCCGCACTAGCCTTATAGATGCAATTATTCTCGGCGATAAATATGGCCCATGACAGCAATTGCTATTCACTGCCATTGCAGTAAAAATAGATCTAGCAGACTACAGGAGGGCTCAAGCATGAACGTGTCTCTGACACCAGAGTTAGAGCGGTACATTCAAGAAAAACTTGCCAGTGGCATGTACTACTCTGCCAGTGAGGTCATTCTCGAAGGACTACGGATGCTCCAGGAGAAAGACCGCATGCAAGAGATCCGCTTGCAGGAACTGCGGCAAGAGATACAGGCCGGTCTCGACAGCGGAGAGTCAACCCCGTTGGATATCCAGGCAATCAAGACAAAAGCACGGCAGCGTCACCAGCAGAGATAGACAAAGTAATGGCGACCCTCTTTAAACGCCCATTAGCTGAACTAGATCTGCTAGATATCTGGGGATTCATTGCAGACGACAGCATAGACCGAGCAGATAGTTTTTTGGACCAGATGGACAGCAAGCTGCAAACTCTAGCCCGTAATCCAGGATTGGGTAAACGGCAAGAGGAGCTGTTGCCCGGATTAAGGAGCTTCCCGATTGGTAACTACGTAGTGTTTTACCGAGAGATTGAGAACGGCATTGATGTCATTCGAGTTCTACGAGGATCACGCGACATTGAGGCAATTTTTAGGCAGGATTGAATCTTCTTAAATGTTGTCGAATTTTCTCTAACGAGGGTGCACTCCAAAAAGCGCTGGCACAATTGTTGCAAAGGGTTCGATATAGCTACGGGTTCCTCAAACAACGATTCTCACCACTCTCATCCCCAAGACAATCGCCGTTCGGATTCAAAATCACCACACGATTCACCGTCGGAAACTGTCGCAAAGTAGCCTCAATCGCACTCATGGCCCGTGCATCATCGCCAATTCCATTCGAGACAACCTGCCGACAAAACCGCAGCCTCGCAGTTCTGCCAGAAATAGCCAGCGCAAAATCTCGTCCGCAATTGGAACTTCCCTGTAAACGCACTGCTGAACGCAGACCCTGTTGCTGTTCTCCACTCGTCGGTCCTGCAATCAGTTGCTCAACCGCAAACTGAGCCACCCTTAAACCAGGCGTATCGCGCCGCACCGGTCTTGTCTGGGTAAAGTCATTCCCCCCACTTGCGTTAGTTGGAAAGAAAACCTGCACCTGCCGCATCATTGGTACCGGCGATGGCTCAGCCTTTGCCTGCGCACTCCAATTCCCCCAACCCAAAAGCACAGCTAGCAGCAACAACCTCAGTTTCAGGTCAAACTGCCACAAGCTAGTTGATGATCCAGCAGAATTCCAATTCAGCAACACAAGATAACTCCATTCATCGATGAAGCGAACCCACTTCTAAGCAGTTGCTATTAAACAAATCAGGCCCTTAAGTTTAATAGCAACTCTCAGCTACAGTTCCTTCCAAGTGCCCAACATCTTCGCAAAAACCGCAGCTCATTGCCTCACCCAAGCGGGCTAAACTGTCACCCGTTCTGACCACTCGTTCTAGCTACCCGCGTTGACACACTTGAACTTTCTTAATAGCCAAAAGCGCTGAACACTATACTTAACACAACCCCCTACTCAACTCAAAAGCAACGCTTATGGTTCAGGCCATCGGTCAACAGCTGACCCTAGAGGAATTCCTGGCATTACCAGAAGGTAATGTCCTCTATCAGCTAGTCGATGGTCAGGCTGTCCCGAAATTCAAATCGCCTGAAACGTCTCCCAAATTCTTCCATAGCTCGCTCACAGGCGCTTTATTTGGGCTGCTTAGCCCGTGGGCTCAACAAGGACGCGTGCGGATTGAATGGGCAGTTGCTTTGACCCGTGCCGGTAAACCCTGGGTGCCCGTCCCTGATCTATATTTCGTATGAGCGCCTTGCCGCTGATTGGATGGCTGACGAAGCCTGTCCCATCGCGCCTGAACTCGTCATTGAAATCATTTCCCCAGGCCAGACCTTCGGCGAAATGACCCAAAAAGCAACTGATTATCTGAGTGCAGGCGTGCTGAGGGTCTGGATTGTCGATCCCCCTTTTAAGAAGCATCACCGTGTTTTATCCCGATGCTCCCCCTCGCATCTACACAGAGCAAATTGCCCTCACTGATCCACAGTTTCCAAGACTCCAACTAACTGCTCAGCAAGTCTTTCTCCAAGCCGGATTGCCATTGAATCGACCACTCTGAACTGATAGTCATGACAGCCGTGAATTGCGCTTAGCTACCGTAAAGCGTTGAGCACCCTACACTGGAACTACCCCAATCCCAGAGCCTCCAACTCCAGAGCCCCAATCCCAGCGCAAGCCAATGAGTCCCCTAGAAGCCAAACCACAGATAGAGACTTGGGTAGCTGCTCCCTGGAGCGAGTATCTCCAGATCATCGAAGCCCCTGCCTACGAGAAGGCAAAAGGGTACTATTACCGGGGACACATGAGAGTTGAAATGCTTCCTGTTGGGTTTGATCACAGCACCAATCACAGCATCATTGCCTTTGCCATTAACTTATTTGCTGTCCTCAAACAGATTCCCCTCACCCAGGCCGATAACTGCACCTACCGCAAAGCTGGCATCCAAGAATGTCAACCTGACCTCTCGTGTTACATCGGAGCCAAAGCACAAGCAATCCCACCCAGCACTAACATCGTTAACCTTAATCAATATCCAGCGCCTGATTTGGTTGTTGAAGTTGCTAAAACCTCTTTACTAGACGACCTCGGTATCAAACGAGCGCTCTACGAAAACCTAGGGGTCAGGGAATATTGGGTTATTGATGTTCGGAATGCTCAGCTTGTTGCTTATGCGATCAGTGAGCGCGGCTCCCAACAAATTGAGACATCGCAAGTCCTACCAGGGCTCACCATCGCAATCCTCGCAGAAGCTCTACGCCGCAGTCGTCAAACTAACCAATCAACTGTTGGTGCCTGGTTGCTCACCCAATTTCAGCAAGCTTAAATTCAGCAAACCGAAATATAGCGTTTTACCTGAGTGTTTTGTTCCGGTACTTCACCTCATCGATCTTGAATCAACCGGGTAGGAAATTCACCTGGCCCACTTGGTTAGCCATTTAGTTGATCCACTTTAAGAGCTTGCTTAGAACTAATCAGTAAAGCCGCCTTATTCTCTATCTTTTAGCTAAAACTCTCTTATCTAAAACTCTTAGCCAAAACTCACCTGAGCTTCAGAATCTTCGTTTAGCTTGGGATTATTAAGTTCATAGCTAAAACCAGTGAAGGAAAATCAACGTTTCATCCTCTTTCGTCCGTTCGTGCTCAGCTTAGCCATCCTTCCCTTGGGCATTGCAGCTGCCCTCACCTTCGCCGGGTCCAGTTCATCCAGCCCGTCCTTACCCGACCCAGCCGTCAATCCCCCAACCTCTGGAGCGCAAAGGCAAACAGCCGTTCTCGCCGGAGGTTGCTTTTGGGGCATGGAAGCCGTCTTTGAACATCTCAAAGGCGTCTCCGAGGTTGTCACTGGCTTCTCCGGTGGCAGTGCCGCGACTGCCAATTACGAGATGGTCAGCGCTGGCGACACAGAACATGCCGAGGCAGTGCAAATCACCTACGACCCCTCGCAGATCTCCTATGCTCAGCTGCTCAAGGTCTACTTCTCAGTCGCGCACGACCCAACCCAACTGAACCGCCAGGGCCCTGACCAAGGCCCAGCCTACCGCTCAGCCATCTTCTTTGCCAACGACGAGCAGAGGCAAGTCGCCCAAGCCTACGTTGCTCAACTTAACAAAGCCCAAGTCTTCCGCAGCCCGGTTGTGACCCAGCTTGCGCCCCTAAACGGCTTCTACGCCGCTGAGCCCTACCACCAAAATTTCGTCGCCCGCAATCCTAATAATCCTTATGTCATCGTGCATGACCGGCCTCAACTCAAGCAGCTCAAGCAGCAATTTCCAGACCTGCACAAGCCGTAAACCCCTGGAGCAATTACCCCTCTAAGCGAAATAGAAATATGGGTGAAGCAGCAAAGCCTTGAGTCGGTGGGCGATTCTGCCAATAGCCGTTGCCAACAGTTGTCTTCGGGGTGCCATACCAGCGCTAGCTCAGACACCGGTTCGGCCTACCATTATCCCTGTAGGTCACCAAGTAGGTCGGAGAGAAAGCAAAATCATGGCTGAACCCAAGGTTTCGCCCTATGGCACCTGGAAATCACCCATCACCTCGGACCTCATTGTGGCGGGCACCATAGGACTGGGGCAGGTTGCCTTAGACGGGGACGATACCTACTGGACTGAGAGCCGCCCCACCGAGGCAGGCCGCAACGTGCTCGTGCGTCGAACTCCTGATGACCAGATAAACAGCCAGACCGACGGCCAAATCAGTGACGTTACCCCAGCCCCTTTCAACGTTCGCACCCGAGTTCATGAGTATGGCGGCGGTGCGTTCACGGTTGCGCAGGGCATGGTCTATTTCTCCAATTTTGCCGACCAGCGCCTCTACCGGCAGGAGCCCGGCGGCTCACCCCAGCCAATCACCCCAGAAGCTGCTTTCCGCTACGCCAATGCTGTAGTTGACGCCGCAGGTCAACGGCTGATCTGTGTGCGCGAGGACCATAGCCAGGGCGGTCATGAGCCGATCAACACGCTGGTAAGCGTGGACCTGAACAGCGGGGACCAGCAAGTTCTAGTCAGTGGCAATGACTTCTACGCCTCGCCTTGCCTCAGCCCCGACGGCTCACGCCTAGCCTGGATCACCTGGCATCACCCCAACCTGCCCTGGGATGGCACCGAACTCTGGGTAGGCAGCTTTCAGGCGGATGGGTCATTGGGCCAGTTGGAACAGGTCGCCGGGGGGCTGGAGGAGTCTATCTTCCAACCCGAATGGTCGCCGGACGGTGTGCTGTACTTCGTCTCCGACCGAACTGACTGGTGGAATCTGTACCGCTGGCAGAACGGCAAGCTCGAACCGTTGGCACCGATGGCGGCTGAGTTCGGCCTGCCACAGTGGGTGTTCGGCATGAGCACCTACGGCTTTGCCTCAGCCAATCAACTGATTTGCACCTACAACGAGCGTGGCACCTGGCAACTGGCCAGCCTCGACACAACCACGCTCAAGCTGGAACCAATTGCAACGCCCTACACCGAAATCAGCTCCTTGCAGGTGGCACCGGGACGAGTCGCCTTCTGTGCCGGTTCCCCAACCAAAGCCACGTCGGTTGTGCAACTGGACCTCAGCCGCCTGGGGAGCCCGCCAGAGATTCTGCGCCGCTCCAGCGAACTCACGATCGGCACAAGCTACCTATCCCAACCGGAAGTCATCGAGTTTCCTACCGGCAACGGCTTAACGGCTTATGCCTTTTTCTATCCGCCCCAAAACTGCGACTACCGGGCCCTAGAGGGGGAGCGCCCGCCCTTGCTGGTCAAGAGCCACGGTGGGCCAACCGGGGCAACCTCAAGCGTCTTGAGCCTGCGCACGCAGTATTGGACCAGTCGCGGTTTTGCACTGTTGGATGTCAATTATGGCGGCAGCACCGGCTATGGACGGGCCTATCGGCAACGGCTGCGGGACCGCTGGGGCATTGTCGATGTCGAAGACTGCACCAACGGCGCTTTGTACCTGGCACAGCAGGGCAAAGTGGACGGTGAACGGCTGACGATTTCAGGGGGCAGTGCTGGGGGCTACACGACTCTCTGTGCACTGACTTTCCAAACCAGCTTCAAAGCTGGTGCCAGCTACTACGGGGTTAGCGACCTGGAAGCCCTGGCCCGCGACACCCACAAATTCGAGGCTCGTTATCTAGATGGGCTGATCGGCCCTTATCCTGAGCGCCAAGACCTCTACCAGGCCCGTTCCCCAATTCATGCCACCGAGCGGCTGGCCTGCCCGGTGATTTTCTTCCAGGGACTTGAAGATAAGGTCGTGCCCCCCAACCAGGCCGAGATGATGGTAGAAGCCCTGCGGGCCAAGGGCTTGCCAGTCGCCTACGTTGCTTTTGTGGGCGAGCAGCATGGCTTCCGTCGCGCCGAAAATATCAAGCGTGCCCTGGACGGTGAGTTCTATTTCTACGCCCGCGTGTTTGGGTTCGAGCCTGCCGATCCGATTGAACCTGTGCCAATTGAGAACCTCTAGCGGAGGGAAGCCAGCATGCGAATTTGCTTCGTCGGTGACTCCTTTGTCAATGGCACCGGGGACTCAGAGTGCTTGGGTTGGACAGGCAGGGTTTGTGCAGCGGCGCGGCAGCAGGGCCATGATCTGACCTACTACAACCTGGGCATTCGGCGCGAAACCACAACCGACATTCGAGCGCGTTGGCAAGCGGAAGTGGAACGTCGTTTGCCCGAATCTTGTGACGGCAGAGTTGTGTTTTCTTTTGGTGTGAATGACACAACTATTGAACAGGGCCAAACTCGGGTTCAGTTTGCAGATTCACTCGCCAATACTCATCAGATCTTGAGTCTGGCTCAGCAACGGTTTCCAGTCCTGATGGTGGGGCCACTGCCTGTAACCGATGCTGAGCAAAATTCGAGAATTGGCGATTTGTCAACGCGGTTCGGCCAGATTTGTGCAGGTCTGAAGATTCCTTATCTAGAAGCTTTCTCCTGGCTGCTAGAGTCGGCGATCTGGCGGCAGGAAGCCCTGGCAGGCGATGGCTACCATCCCAGTGCAGGAGGCTACACTCAAGTTGCAGAGTTAGTGCAAAGCTGGCCTGCCTGGCGCCATTGGTTCAAATCTTATTAATTTAAACCCTAGCCAATAGACTAATTGCTCAGAGGTTTTTTACAAAATCTCGGCTAGAGTTTCGCAAAACTGCTGTACTTCCGCTTCGCTGTTGTAGTAGTGAACCGAAGCCCGCACTAAGTTATTAAGCCCGCGAGCTTGCATATCTAGCCGAGTATAAACCAGAGGCGAAACTGAGACATTAATGTTGTATGCTGTCAGGGCTTGTTTAATGGCTTCTGGGCTCAGGCTGGCAGCGGTAAAGGTGACGATGCCGCAGCGCTCTTGGCCCAAGTCTTGAACTGTAACCCCAGGCAGTTCTGTCAGCTGCGCGCGCAGGCTTTCGGCCAGAGTTGCAATGCGCTGCCAAGTGTTATCTAGCCCCCAAGCGAGAGCATAATCAATGGCGACACCCAGGCCAATTTTGCCAGCATAGTTGGTTTCCCAATTCTCGAAGCGGCGAGCATCTGGCCGCAGTTCATAGCGTTCTGAAGCCACCCATTCAGCAGCATGGAGATCGAGAAATGGCGGCTCCAATTGTTCGATCAGATCGCGTCGGACATAGAGCAGGCCGGTGCCGCGAGGACCGCGCAGATATTTGCGCCCAGTTGCTGAGAGAAAGTCGCAGCCAATGGCATTGACATCGATTGGCAGTTGCCCCAGCGCTTGACAGGCATCAAGCAGATAGAAGACTCCAGCTTCACGGGCAATTGCTCCCACGGCTGCAGCTGGATTGACTAAACCACCGTTGGTTGGCACATGGGTGATCGCAATCAGTTTCACCCGTTCGTCGAGCATATTGCGTAGGGCTTCGACCGAGAGCTGACCCTGTTCGTCATTAGGAATAGTTTCGATCATTGCGCCCGTTTGATGAGCCATTTGCAGCAGCGCAATGTAGTTACTGGCATACTCTGCCACTGCCGTTAGAATGCGGTCACCAGGACCAAACTTAAGCGAATAAAATGCCATGTCCCAGGCGCGAGTCGCATTCTCAATGATCGCAATTTCAGCTGGATGGCACTGGATTAGGGTTGCGGCAGCCTCATAGACGCGCTCCACTTTGGCTTGAGCTTGGGCCGCTGCCTCATAACCGCCGATCGTCGCCTCTAATTGCAAATGTTCAATGGTGGCATCAAGAACAGGCTGTGGCATTAGCGCTGCCCCAGCATTATTAAAGTGCAACACGTTGTTGCAACCTGGTGTTTCTTGACGCGCCCGTTGCAAATCGAAGCTCATGACTGTGCTCCTTGGAGCTTGTTTAGGGAACTTGCTTTAAGGGTTGTCTAGTTGTCGCTTTGGTACTCCCCGTCTTCTCGGGCTGAACCGGCTCGGCCACATCATATAGGGCTGCGCACAGTAATAAAAGCTTTCTAATTGGCATTAAGCGCACCGCCTATTCCTAGATAGAGCCTTCCATTGACTTTGAGACCGACCTGGTCAGATTTGAGCTACTCAGTTGTAACCCCAGAATAACCAAATCGCGCTGGTCATCTCTGAGGACAGCCACTTGAGGCAGATATCCCCAGCGTTGAAACCCGAAGCCTTCCAGTAGCTTCAGACTGGCATGATTGTGCGCAAACACCAGACCCAGCAGGGCATTTAAGTCGAGGTCAGCACTTCTGACAATGGCATGTTTGAGCAATTGACGGCCCACGCCCTGACGTCGATATTCAGGGGCAACGTAGATACTAATTTCTGCAGTATGGCGATAGGCGGGCCGCCCATAAAACGACTGAAAACTGAGCCAGCCAGCAATGCTACTGTCCGTGTCCATCACCCAAACCGGTCGGTGGTTTGGTGTATGTTCGCGGAACCAGGCTAGGCGGCTTTCAACTGAAATTGGCTCTAGATCAGCAGTGGCTGTGCAACTGGGAATTGCACTGTTGTAAATCTCGACGATGGCTGGCAAATCAGCTTCTGTAGCGTCGCGGATGAGCATAGTGTCGAACAGAAATCTATCTTCCTGGACAATGCCTTCCTAGTTAAGCATCAGTTAACCCTGCAAACTGCTAAATTAACTGCGCTCTCAAAGCCCTTCTAAAGGCCCGTCTAAAGGCGGGCCAAACGCTCGGTGAGCAAGGTGTAGAAGCCCTCAGCATCCACAGCCTGCACCACATTCACGTTAGGCTCTCGCTGACTGCTGTTCCAGAGGTCAACCACCGTGCGCCCCAGGGTCAGTTCGCTGTGCGTCTCGATTTCTACATATAAAGGGCGCGACTTAAATAGATCCGGCTGGAGCAGATAGGCAATTACGCAAGGGTCATGCAGGGGACCACCGGGCAGGCTATAGCGCTCGATGTCATAGGTGCCGTAGTAGGTGAGCAGGTCTGCGGTCACACCGCCCACGCGAGTGCCGAGGCCACGAATCGCTGCCAGACGCTCAGGCGTGGTGATCACCCGATGGGTGACATCCAGGCCGATCATGGTCAGCTTGACCCCGGAGCTGAACACAATCTGCGCAGCATGCGGATCAACATAGATATTGAACTCAGCGCTGGCGGTCACATTGCCCTCACCAATTGCGCCACCCATCAAGACCACTTCGCCAATTTGGCTCAGGATGCGCGGCTCTTTGACGATAGCCACAGCGAGATTGGTCGGAGGACCCAGCGTGGCCACGGTCAGTGACGTGCTAGCCGTCATCAGGCTGTCAATTAGAAAGTCAACACCATGCTGGGCTTGCAGGGGCAGGGTTGGCTCAGGCAGATCGACTCCATCTAGGCCACTGGGGCCGTGCACATATTCTGCGGTCGCCAGAGGACGCAGTAGGGGGCGTGGACAGCCTGCGTAGACTGGCACATCGGCTCGCCCTGCCAACTCGCAAACCTTGCGGGCATTTTTCTGCGTGAGGGCTAATGGAACATTCCCAGCCACAGTGGTTACGCCTAGCACGTTCAGTTCAGCAGGCGAGGCTAGCGCCAACAGGAGGGCAACTGCATCATCTTGGCCGGGGTCACAGTCGATCAGGAGGGGTCTGGCACTCATGGCAAGAGTGTAAGCCAGAGTTGAACTAGGACCAACCTCCAGGTAGCTTGTATCAGATAGCTTTCAGGCAGCTAGCGGCCCAATTTCGCCTAATCTCTTGCCCTATCTGACCTATCCCTATCTATAGGAGTTCTTCAAGAGTTCTTCTGGTTTCCAACTCCAGAGCGCCCATATTCCGGATCGCCCATATCTAGACCGAAAACATTGGCAGCTTGTTCCTTAGCTCGCAGGCGGTAAGACAGTTTCGCAACTGCAACAGGAATAAGCGCCGACTTCGTGGTTAAAGATGCAAGAGTTAAACCCTGAAATGGGCTCTAGCCATGACTTCTGCTTGAATTGAGCGCTTTAGCGATTCAACTGGCGCTGGACAGTTCAGGAACTACAACGCGAGTGCCCTTAGATTCTTGAGCGCTCGTCAACAATAAAAACAAGGCCGAACCGGGGAATCCTAAAAAGGAATTCAAGCAGGATTGGCTCCGTCATCTTTTCTTCCTGTCTCCGCCTCATTTGCTCGACCACTTAGGCCACCACTCAAACTCATTCCGCCACGCATTTTCAGCCATAAAGGGACTCACCATGATTAACGTTTCGCCTCGCCTCAAAATGATTGCGCTCGCTACTGCAGCTTTTGCGATGAGTGCGATTAGCCCTGTACTTGCAGCTAGTTTTGGTCAGAAAGAAGTTGACCAAGGCCGTATGATTGCCATTGCCGCACCCCGAGGTGTCAATGCACATCAGCTGCTGGTTCTAGAGCAGGTTTCTGATAAGCAAGCCTGCTGGAGCGAAACCGGTTCTAGCCCAACCCTGGTGGATCCCCTGTTGCTGAAATTTGATTTCACGGGCATTTGTGGACGCAGCACCGACAGCAATGGTTATTCCATTCGCATGGCAGAGCAAGATTTGGGTTTGCGATACAGTTTGCGGGTTGTCCATCGCAACGGTGACATCGTTTTATTGGGTGCACCTAACAACCCCAACAACGGTCCAGAAGTTGAAATCGGTAGAGTCAATGGCGAGACCAATGGCTTCGCCAAGATCAATCTGAATCCAGGTTGGCGCTTCACCAAGCGCACCTTTGAAGGCAAGACCCTGGGTCACTTCTATCTCACCAGTGATACAGACCTTGCCTCTCTACCCAACCCTGGTGCTGGCAATGGCCCCATACCTGTGACCCCCAGCCCTGTGACACCAGCACCAGGGACACCAGTTCCAGTCACGCCAATGCCTGGATCAAGCCCCGCGCCAACCCCAGGCACCAGCCCGGCCCCCAGCCCAGGCCCCGTAGTTATGCCTCCGGTCACCCCCGGCCCCATCTTCCCAGGTCCTGTGGTCGTGACGCCGCCGGTTAATCCCACCAATCCTGTTCCTGCTGTTCCTTCTAAGTTCCGTGACATCGGCAATGATGTCTATGCCAAGGAGATCGAAGCAGCCGTTGCGGAGGGCTTTGTGGCGGGCTTCTCTGAGGACAGTACCTTCCGTCCAGAAGTGGCGCTGACCCGTGAGCAGTTGGTGTCGATGGTGTTGGAAGCGCTGGGTAAGCTGCCCAATGCCAACCTCACACTGCCCACTCAAGCTGCGGCCAATCCCTACCCGGATGTTAATGCCTCTCGTTGGAGTGCAGCCAAGATTCAGTTCGCCCGTGACAACCAGATCGTCAGCGGCTACCAGGACGGCAGCTTCCGGCCTAACCAGCCTGTAACCCGCGCCGAGCTGATGGCAGTTCTGCGTCGGGCGGCTGAGTTCGGTAAGGCCAAGCGAGGCTTGAGCACAACCCTAACGCCCAAGCAAGCCGAGCTGACCTTTTCGGATACTGGTCGCCACTGGGCAGGTCCACTGGTTGGACAGATGTCGTCCTACTGCCGAGTTGCTTCGCCGCTGAATGAAGTGGGCACCAACTTTGCTCCTGATTCAGCTGCCAAACGCAACTACGCTGCTGCGGCAACGCTGCGGATGCTGAACTGTGTCAAGACCGAATTCTAAAATCGCCTAGTGCTCTAGAAGCACCAGGATGCGGAGTGTGGTGTGTAGTGAGTTGTGAATGAGTGTGTGTTGAGTCCGGCGTGAGTGTGGTGTGAGAAGTAGTGGCTGCCAGGGGGCAGGGGGAGAGCTTACCATTGGAAGCACCCTGCTCCCTGGCAGTTTTTTATCCCGTTTGTTCTCGTTCCGTCTGTTCTTGTGCCAAGTGCTCTCCTGGGGATGGCTCTATGTCTAGCAGTTCGCCACCGCTGATCCAAACCCTGACCCCAGAACGCTGGGCGGGCCTGACCATGAACTTTATTGATGCTGGCGTGGTAGGTCTGCTGGTCAAGAATGGTCAGTTGGTTCGCCGCATGGAGCCGGGCCGCTATTTTAACTTTGCGATTCCCTGGTTGGAAAAGTGTGAGCTAGTTCTGGTTGATACCAAACTGCGTAACCTGGAGCTGGTTTCTAAGGGCGACTTTTTATCTCAAGATCAGTTCTTAATTAACGTCTCGCTCAGCGCCATTTACCAAGTCGTTGACCCCAAACGGGTTGCCTTGGAGTTGTCAGATCCGATTGCTGCGCTGACGAGTGCGATCAAAGACAGTATGGGAGTTGCAATTGGACAGTTGACCGTTCAGCAACTCACGCAGCAGGGGCGCGTGTTTGTGCGGCAATATCTGTTGGATCATGCGGAAATCGCCTATCCCCTGGGGTTCGCCCTGGAAGATGTGCGCGTGAGTGACGTCAGCTTTCCTCAAGGTCCAGGCGTTATTCGTCAGATGGAGGGCTTGAGCGCTAGAGCTGAGGCCACTTACCAGGCGGGTCTGCAAGCGCAGATTGCCGAGGCAGGGCGACCCCTCATGCAACCCTTGATGTCCCCTATGCAGCAGGTGAATCTGGTTTCTGGCGCGGCGCCTAGCCCTGACCCAGCTTCAGCAGCGCTGCTGGAACCGGCCACTTTTGTCCTGGAGCCAGAGGCCAAAGCCAGCCTTCCGGCTCAAGATGCCCCGGTCTTACCTGCGACTGTTATGCACCCCACTCCGGCGGTAGCGGCAACGGCGCGGCTAGTTCACCGCAAGTCTGGAGCGGTGGTGTCGCTCGCCGCTAACCCTTTCACGATTGGGCGTGAACCCAGGAATAGCCTAGTTTTGCAAGATCCGCTCAGCTCCCGCTATCATGCTCAGATCCAGCAGGTCGCTGAAGGGCAAGCTAGTAAGCGCTACCGACTGCTGGATGTGGGTAGCTCGAATGGCACCTTTGTCAATGGGCAGCGCTTGGTGCCGAATCAGCCTGTCTGGCTGAGCGCTGGAGCGCTAGTTGTCATCGGTGAGCAGGAATGGGTATTTGAGGTCTGAGCCAGCCTGAGGTAGCTGAAGGCTAAGCTGAAGGCCAAGAGGTAGTTGAAGGCTAAGCCGCTCGCCACTTGATATTGCAACCCATCGAAGGCAACTGATCGAAGCTCACCGGTTTGCCCGCTAAGACTTCTTCGAGCGCCAGTTCCAGGTCTTTGCGCGTCACCTGGCTAGACTCTTTCCAGTTGTCATCAAAGCGACCGTGATAAACCAGCTTGCGTTCTGCATCAAAGATGTAGAGATCTGGGGTGCAAACAGCATCGTAGGCTTTGGCAACCGCTTGGGATTCGTCGTAGAGATAGGGGAAGGGATAGTTTTTGCTGTGGGCCCGTTCCTGCATTTTTTCGAAGGAGTCGTCGGGGTAGTTCTGAGCGTCGTTGGCAGAGATAGCTACGAACTGCGCGCCGCGAGGTTGGTAAGCCTGGGCAGTAGCAATCAACCGATCCTCAATTGCGCGGGCATAGGGACAGTGATTGCAGGTGAAGACGACCACTAGGGCTGGCGCTGGAGCAAAGCTGGCAAGGCTGTAGGTTTCGCCATCGGTGCCGGGTAGCTGAAAGTCAGGGGCAGGAATGCCGATATCCAGTTTGGTGGAGTAGGTCAGAGCCATGGGTTTGACTGGAAAGCTGCACTTCTCAGGTTAATTCACAGGCTGTTAATTCAGAGGCTGTTAATTAACAAGCTTTAGGTAGCGTCACTGCCCGATTGACTACTGATGACTACTTAGCAGAGTTTCCCGGTCAAGCTGCAATGCTATGCCTCGGTTAAGCCCGGTTTAATGTTGCTAGCTTGACGCCATCTCTAAATTTAGTTAAGTTTCTTTCGAAATCAGTCTTTCAGGTTTCTGGATAGCCTCATTTTTCGATCTAAGCATCTATTCAATAAGCCCTTTTTAGCAAGATTTTCTAGATAACAATAGCTGATCAATGACTCAAGGTATGTATGCAACGCAGACTTTCACATCGCCTCAGCCGCCGCCGTTTTTTGTTGAATTCTGCGCTGACCGGAAGTGGCATTGTTGCAGCTAATCTTTTAGCCAAACCACTTTCTGCGCAAAACTCTGGACCGGCGATTATTCGTTCTAAGCGGGCAAGACCAACCATTCCCTATGGTGTTGCCAGTGGCGATATCAGTGGCAATCGGGCGATAGTTGGAGCCGTACTGACCGGCCAGCTCGCCTAATTGTTGAATATTCAACCCACGAGTCTTTGCGCAACGCACGACGAATTGTTGGGCCAGAAGCTCTTGACAGCAGCGATTTCACAGCGCGAGTTGACCTCACTGGTTTACCCGCAGGACAGCAGATTTTTTATCGGGTGAGCTTTCAAGATCTGGCTGATTCTAGTTTGACCAGTGCACCAGTTACGGGCAGCTTGCGCACTGCTCCCGCAGGCAATCGAGACATTCGCTTTGTCTGGTCAGGTGACACGGCGGGACAGGGTTGGGGCATCAACCCAGAGTGGGGTGGCATGAAGATCTACGAGGCAATGCGCCAGCTCAATCCCGACTTCTTTATTCACTCTGGCGACAATATTTACGCCGATAACCCAATTCTGTCTGAAGTCAAACTCGACGATGGCAGCGTTTGGAAAAACTTGACGACACCTGAGAAAGCCAAAGTTGCCGAAACTCTGGCCGAATTTCGCGGCAACTATGCCTACAACTTGCTAGATGAGCAGGTGCGACGTTTCAATGCACAGGTGCCCATGCTCAGTCAGTGGGATGACCATGAAACGCACAATAACTGGTTTCCGGGCAAGATGCTCACCGACGATGATCGCTACACCGTTAAGAGCTGTGATGTTTTAGCCGCACGGGCAAAACAGGCGTTTTTGGAATACATGCCGATCCGCTTTGAACCCAGTGACCCAGAGCGCATTTATCGCAGCTTTAACTATGGGCCTTCGCTGGAGATTTTGATGCTCGATCAGCGCAGTTATCGAGGGCCAAATACGGCTAACCGCCAAACCACTACCAGTGCTGAAACCGCTTTTTTGGGTAGCGACCAAACACGCTGGCTCAAGCAAACATTGAAAGCCTCAAGAGCAACTTGGAAAGTAATCGCTAGTGATATGCCAATTGGTTTGGTGGTGGCAGATGGCCAAACAGCCTTTGAAAATGGAGCGAATGGCGATGGTCCAGCGTTGGGGCGCGAACTGGAAACCGCCGATCTTTTGCGTTTCATCAAACAAAACAACATTCGCAATGTCGTTTGGCTCACTGCCGATGTGCATTACGCCGCTGCCCATTATTACGACCCAGCCAAAGCGCAATTCACTGAGTTCAAACCCTTCTGGGAATTTGTGGCAGGACCACTACATTCCGGCACCTTTGGGCCTAACAAACTCGATAATACGTTTGGTCCAGAAGTGCGTTTCCAGAGCGTGCCTGATGGCATGAAAGCGAACCGACCTCCCAGTGAAGGGCTCCAGTTCTTTGGTCAAGTTCAGATTGACGGCGATAGCCAAGTGATGAGCGTCAGCCTGCATAACCTCACGGGCAATAAGCTCTATCAGGTCGATCTGCAACCTGAAGCTTAATAAGCCCAAAGTTTAGCAAGCCCAAAGCCTAGAAGCTAATGAGGTAAGCGCCAAGGCAATCGCCCAAGTAAGCGCTAACTAGGCTCTAGCAATACCGAGACATGGGCGCTAACAATGCGCCAGCCCTCAGCGGTTCTGATCCAGGTCTGGCTTTGGCGGCCTAGCCGCTCAGAGCTTTGTCGCTTGAATTCGGTATTGGCAGTGGCAAAGTCTCGCCCGTAGGTGGTGATCACTGTATTGAACAAGACCCGCTGCAAATTGATAGGAGCGCGGTTCTGGCGGAAGTGGGCAATTGCCTCGTAACCATAGAGATTCTCGGTGGCACCATAGCGGATGGTGTGGGGACTATTCCAGAACAGCTCATCTAGAACGGCAACGTCATTGCCTATCAAGGCAACCTCATAGCGGTTGAAAGCTGCCGTCACCTCTGCGACTACTTCAGGAATATTGATCATCTTGTTAGCATCAGAAGTCATCTTTGTGCATTAGCAATTTTATTTTGTTAGCAATTTCAGGGATGAGGAGGTTACGGCAAGATGAGAAGAGTCGCATCAATGCCCTTACCTTATGACCCACTTGAACGTTGTCCAAAACTACATTAATGGTGAGTGGTGTGCCTCCAGCGCAACTGAACATCTTGATGTCATGAATCCTGCAACTGCTGAAGTGCTGGCTAGGATGCCCCTTTCACCAGCTGATGAAGTTAATCAGGCAGCTGAGGCAGCTCAAGCAGCATTGGTAGGTTGGCGACGCACGCCGCCCATGGAGCGCGTGCAATACCTGTTCAAACTGAAAAATCTGCTCGAAGAGCACTTCGACGACCTGGCTCGCACAATCACCCTCGAATGCGGCAAGACTCTGACCGAGTCAAAGGGTGAAATGCGACGGGCAATTGAGAACGTAGAAGTGGCCTGTGGTATCCCAATTTTAATGCAAGGTCATACCGCCGAAGACATTGCTCAAGGCATAGATGAGCTGATGATTCGGCAACCGGTAGGCGTAGCAGCAGCGATTTGCCCGTTTAACTTTCCGGGCATGATTGTTTTTTGGTTTTTGCCCTATGCCATCGCCTGTGGCAACACTTACATCGTCAAGCCCTCGGAGCGGGTTCCGTTGACTTTGCAAAAGGTGTTTCAACTGCTGGATAAAACCGGCTTGCCCAAGGGAGTGGTCAACCTGGTCAATGGCGCCAAAGAAGCCGTCGATGCCATTCTGGACCACCCCGCCGTCCGGGCGATTAGCTTTGTGGGCTCGACCCCAGTTGCTCGCTACGTCTACAGCCGCGCCTCCGCCAATGGCAAACGCGCCCAGTGTCAGGGCGGGGCCAAGAACCCAGTGATCGTGCTGCCTGATGCGGACATTGAAATGACCACTCGCATTGCGGCGGATAGTGCCTTCGGCTGTGCGGGACAGCGCTGTCTAGCAGCTTCGGTAGCAGTAACTGTGGGCGCTGCTCGACAGAGCTTTACTGAAGCCATTGCCGCTGCGGCCAGTTCCCGCGTGGTTGGCTTTGGCCTGGATGAGGGGGTGCAGATGGGGCCAGTAATCACGGCGCAAAGCCGAGAGCGGATCGAAGGGCTGATTCAAAAAGGGGCGGACGAAGGCGCAACGGTGTTGGTAGATGGTCGTCAGTCCAAGATCCCAAGCTATGAACGGGGCAACTTTGTGCGACCGACGATTTTGCAAAATGTGAATCCGGCGGGAGAAATCGCACGAACTGAAATTTTCGGTCCGGTGTTGAGCTTGATCCATTTAGAAACCATTGATGAGGCGATCGCGCTGGTCAACAGTGGCGAGTACGGCAATATGGCCTGCCTATTTACCAATAGTGGAGCCGCAGCCCGCAAGTTCCGTTACGAAGCCGAAGCAGGCAACATCGGCATCAATATCGGCGTGGCGGCCCCGATGGCTTTCTTTCCGTTTAGCGGTTGGAAGGCAAGCTTCTTCGGGGATTTGCATGGGCAGGGCCATCACGCCGTTGAGTTCTTTACTCAGACCAAAGTCGTGGTCGAGCGCTGGCCTCGCGATTGGTCGCGCCAGTTTTGAGCTTATTCTGAATTTCTGGATCGGTCTAGCAAAGCGTGGGGAAGTGAATGGCGCAGTTTACCAAAGGTGGCCAACTGGGTTGGTTCCACGATGAAAAGCATTCTGGGGGTTTCTTTCATACCTACGATGCTTTGCAGGTTAGGGCAGAGGATAAGCCACGCAAAGTGCATATTTTTCTGCCCCGTGATTACGAGACTAGCCAGGAACACTACCCCGTGGTTTACATGAACGACGGGGATACTGCGTTCTTTCCCGATGGGGCGGTTGGTAAATCTTGGGACATGGCGAATGTTCTGAGCAACCTCTATCAGAACAACCAAATTCGTAAGCTGATTGTGGTTGCAGTCCACCCTTTGAATCGGGATCGGGAATATACCCATGCCCCAGTTTGGCAACGGGAATGCTGTGGTGTAGATGGCTATTCATCCTATTTAGTCAATGCCGTAAAGCCCTTTGTTGACGCCAATTACAGAACGCTGAGAGAGGCCCAAAACACGATGACTTTGGGCTCATCTCATGGTGGGCTGGCTGCGTTTTGTCTTGGCATGTGGCATCCTAACCAGTTCGGATTGGTGGGAGCACTATCTCCCTCTTTTTGGGTAGGACTAGACTCCATGCCGGGTCTCTCGTTCATGAGTTCCCTACGCTCGTCCAAGCTGCTTAACTTAGCGCGTCCTACCCTCCAGAGCCCAGAGAAACGCTTGAAGATTTATCTGGATTGGGGCCTAATTCGCACAGGTGGGGAGCACAATTCGTTTATTGAGGAACGAGCCACGGCAAGAGGCCGAGAGATGCGGGATCTACTGCAAAAGGATTTTGGCTATCGGCTGAATGATGACTTGTATGTGGTGGAAGATCCAGCGGGGGATCACACGGAAGAATCTTGGCAGCGCCGAATACCCAACGTGATTAAGATCTTTTTTGGTCACTAGGATTGTTAGATTTTGGTCTAGAGAGAAAGCCTCAAACCGTTTAGGACTTGCTCCGAAACTGAGCAAGTCCTAAACGGCTATCCCAACTCACTTTTTAATCGCTACCCATTCGACCCCTCCCGACCTCCCCTTGGCAAGAGGAGGTGCTGTAGGTGGTGGGGTTTTGATTTGCAGTCCTCATTCTCTAAATGAGGACTGCGCGATTTACGAAGCTGCTTGCAATTGATGGCTCACTAGGCAAATGCAGACTCGCAAATTGAACTCTGTGACAGTAATTTGATTCGAACGCAATTGATCGACCAGAGACATGACCTCAGTCAGCAATAACGGGTCATCCAAAATAGTTCGCAGTTGCTCATTGGATAAATGAGCAGGACAAGTACCCACAATGTCCAGAAATTCCTGAATCATAGTCACCCTTTTTTTGCCTGCACATGCAGGCCGAATTTTGCTGAGCAATAGCCAGTTCAGGCAGCAGACAAGCTGCTACGCAATGAGCGGCCAAAACTGAGAAGGGAAATTTCCCTCAAACGTTGTTCAACATTGCAGAGGCTAGAGCCCAAGCGAGCCTGGGCTTAAGGATGGGTTGCCCCCCCGAGCGCATCCTGTTGGCGTGTTGATCTAGTTGGGACTAGTTAGCGCTAGTTGGCGTTCTGTAAGCGTTACTGGGTTGGATTTGCCGGGTTCGATTTGCCGGGTTCGATTTGTGGTGTTCGAGCCGTCGCGGACCCTACAAAATTTTGTGCGACTGAGGTTTGGCTGGGTTGAGACTCCTGTAGCCCTATGCCTGACCCTTGACTGAACTGGTGTCCCAGTGATTTGTGGCGGATCCAGTTGAGTGTAGATGCAGATGGGGTAGCATAGCTTCCTCCTGTGCCGGACTTTGGCTTTCGCCTACTCGATCGAGCCTAACAAGGGGATCCGGCAGCCGCAACAGTTTTTAATCTACACACGATCCCCGCAACATTCCTTCAATCAAATCTCAGTTTCAAATTAAGGAATTGCGCAGCCGTAGAGTTTGATCCTGTGAAGCCAAAATAAGGATGAGAACCCAGAATCCTGTTGCTAGCAATCTAGATGTGCAGGTATCCATATGTATAGGCATGTATAGGCAGCCCAAGGCTGGCTAGCTCTGCGCTTCTATTCCCTTTTTTCTCTGCCTATTGGCAGAGCCTTAACTGGCTTACTCTAATTGCCAAGGCCGACCGTTGATGGGTGCTGCGATTGTGATGATTAGGACATAGGAGGGCGTTGCTGCTTAGATTACGTAATGTTAGGGTAATCGCATCTGCATCCAGTGACGAACTGCGTAAGGGGCCAGCTCAGGTTTCAGGCGCAGGGGTATCAGGCATCTACTACTTCGCTTAGCAATCTGTCTAGATGTCTGAAGATCATGGAAGAGCAGCTTTGGTTTGCCAAGCATGTGCGGGCGCAGGTTTTGCGGCGTGAGGCCAAGCCTCGTTATACTCCCTCACTGATTACCCTTTGGGCGCGGCGATACGTTGATTCTCTGCGGCGACACTCCACTTTTACGGAGCTACACCGGCCAGCGTTGGTAGCTTCCGCTCCAGCGGATCGCATTCCTGATTCTTTGCGGGTGCAGACGACGCAGAAAGTTGCGGTGATTCTGCCACTGGTTGCTGGCCGAGCCTTGGCGCTCACGCATAATCTGCTCGACGAGAGCTTGCAACAGCAGCAGATCGATCCCCGCCATTTGGATCCCTTGCAGATTGCGGTCAAGAATCGCAGGCTGTTTCAAATGGTGCTCGATCTTTTTACGGCTGGGCGCAGTCCAGACCAACTCTCAACCCAGGCCAGCCGCGAGTTTGGTCGGGTTCGGCAGCGCTATACCCAGCATGATGGTCGGGTCTTGGGCTTTGTGGGCATGCATGTGCACTACACGATTGTGGGTTTGCTTCAGCAGCTCACGCTGATGGAACAGGCTTGCTTTGAGCCTTACTTACAAGTGATGAACGACCACATGTACCTGCCGTTGCAAGCTTGCTATGAAGCGGCAGCCGAACATGAATCAAGTTCAGCCGCTTTGCGAGCGGTTCATACTCTCCTGCCAGTCAGTAGCGAGATTGCTTACTTAGTGTTTGCCCAAACCTGCCGTCAGTTTCCTGGTTATTGCAGCAATGGTGGCAGTTTGCTAGAGCCTGCGGTTCAACAATCGAGCATTCGAGATGTGGAGCTGTTCCAGACTTATCTTTGCCAATGTGTTTTAGAGGCTAGCTTTCGGCCAGTGCAAAAGGAGTTGCTTCCTCTATGTCTTCTGCTTTACCCCCGGCTAGGCGTGAGTTCGAAGCTAGTGCGCACGATGCTGCAACATCTTGAGTTCAATATGTCGCGGTTGGTTCCTGCGCAGCAGATGGCGCTGTTTAGGCCCTACTTGATGAACATGCACAAACTTTTCTCCGCAACCACATTTGAGGAGACACCTAGAACGAGTTGTAACAAAGCATCTGCCAACAAATCGATGTCGATGAATCCACCCGTCGCCGCCTGGTTAAGCAATAACAAACGAGGTTCTAGTCATTCAAAGCCAGTGGCTAAATGCAATGGGAACAGGGATTTTTCTGACCAGAACTATGCGGTGATCTTTGACAAACCATAAAACATCTACTTGACTCTCTTCTTCAGCCCTGGTATCTTCCATTTCAAGTAGCTGGACCCTTGCGTCCCCCAGAGTCTTAATCAAACTCTGGGGAACTGACCCCCCAGGTTGATACCATCAACCGGGCGGCTAGTGGGAAGTTTAGCACTTGCCTTATCCGGCCCTTAGTTCGAGGGGTGGGACAGGTCTGCTACGGGTTGGGGCATTTCATCATTCGTGGTGGCTTGCCCCACTACTTCCCTATGCAAACTCGCACCCAAATTGCCCCCGAATTGCCCCCAAATCGCCTTAGATTAGCCATGCATTTGACCCAAGTTCTTCAGCCGCAGCTTTGCCTTTCTCTAGCTCAAGTTGCGCAATTTCTCGGCATTCCCGAACATCTCATCTGCCGAATCGAGCACTGGCCTCACCAACTATTTGTGCATCGCCAAGATCGCGGTGGGCAGTTTGTCAGCTATCGCAAATTTGCCGCTTGGGTCGAAGCCTGTGCCCTATCAATTCGTGGCTGCGCTGACTTGGGTGTGCTCGATTGGTTAGGACAGGTGATTCGCGAAGAATGCCAACGCTTTCACTACAGCGAAACGGTGGTTGACTATTGGCGACAGCTCTGGCGACAGCAACATTACCAACTGCGACTAGCATTGCAACCAAGGACTCGTCCTTAGCACTTGTTCTTAGGACTTGTTCTTAGCTTTGGGTCGTTGCATCAGCCGCATCCAAAGTAGCAGCGGGCTGCTCCAATGGCAGCCAAATCGAGAAAGTACTACCTACACCTAGGGTCGAGGTAAATGAAACCGTACCGCCGTGCAGCTCTGCCAATAAGCGAGTGAGCGCCAGTCCTAAACCTGTGCCTTCATAGCGCCGATTGACGCCACCATCCACCTGTTGAAAGACCTGAAACAGCAAATGTTGGTCTTCGGGGGCAACCCCAATTCCACTATCTTGAACCGACAATACCAAGAAGCGAGGAGCCTCCTCCACCCTGCTATCTGGCAGTTTCTGCGCCACCAAATCTTGAAACGAAGCTAAGCGGCTACTGAGGCTGATGGTGCCTCCCTCTGGTGTGAACTTCACGGCGTTTGACAGATAATTCAACAACATCTGCAACACCCGCTGGCCGTCTACCACAATCGACTCTATAGCCAACGGTTGCACTAGGCTCAGTTGTTGTCGTTTGCTCAGTGCGGTCACTTCGACCATGCGTAATGCACCCTGGCACAACTCCAGCAGATTAACAATCTCCTGATTCAGTTCCAGCCTGCCTGCCTCAATCTTGGCGAGATCCAGCAAATCATTGATCAGAGCCAGCAGATGAGTGCCACTACTATGAACTAGAGACAAATATTCCTGCTGCTTAGCATTTAATGGACCAAACACTTGCCGGAGCAGAACGCTCGAAAACCCTAGAATTGAGGTCAGAGGCGTGCGTAGCTCATGGGACATATTGGTCAGAAAATCTGACTTCAGCCGCGAAACCTCTTTTAGTTGCTCATTCTGTTGTTGCAATTGTTGGGTTAGCGCTTGCAAACGTTCTTCGTTTTGCTTGCGCTCAGTAATATCTACACAGAACCCCTGTTGGAACAACACTTGTCCCGCTTCATCGTGGATTGGAACGATGCGGTCCATGACCCAAAAGACCTTACCTGCTGAGTCAATCAACCGATATTCTGTTCCATAGTCCCAGTTATTAGCCTTAGCCTTGCCGTACTCCTGCAAAACACGCGCCCGGTCCTCCGGATGCACCCGTTGAAGCCAACTGTTGTTTGGAGACTCTTCAGAAGCAAGCCCCATCCAGTCAATCCAGTACTGATTGACGAACTCAGTGCCCTGAGCACTAGTGATGTAGAGAGCCAGTGGTGCATGATCCACAATTGCCCGAAGTTGTGCCTCAGAGCGCTTTAGGGCAGTTTCTATTTGCTTGCGTTGTGTGATATCGAGTGAGACGCCGCAGAAGGCGTAAACTTCGCCATTAGTATCTTTTAAAGGGAACTTAATCCTCAAGAAAGTATGAATGCCATCTGCTAAAAGCTGGTCATTCTCAAAGGGAATTATCCTGTCTTCTACTAAGAGTTTCTGATTCTCACGCAAGAAGTATTCTGCATGCTCAGGCGTGAGAAATTCGGTGAGATGACGACCTTCGATTGAGTTGCCAAATAGGGGGCCAAAGACTCTATACCATTCGGCATTGACAAACTTCATCCGACCATCAACACCCAAGATGTAAATGATGGCGGGTGTGTTGTCTAGAACTGCCTGCATTTGGGCTTGAGAGGCGGCTAATTCCTCAGTGCGCTCCTGAACCCGCTGCTCCAGATATTCCTGAGCTTGGCGAAGTTCCTGCTCCGTTCGTTTGCGCTCTGTGATATTAACCGCTGCACCCAGAATACCGACGACTTGCTCCCCCTCGCGGAAGGGCTCAATCGTAAGGTCGAAGTAGGCGATTTCGCCATCCCAATTAAATTGAACTTCCTGCCTTGCGCCGATGCCCGTTTCCAGCACTCGCCGTTTAATTTCAGTCAGGCGCTTAGCGTCTTCAGGCTGAAATAAATCGGCATCAGTCTTGCCCAAAAGTTCCTCTACACTATTTGCAAACTGAAGGTTACAAGCCCAGGTATAGCGAAGGGATCGATCTTGATTGAAAACGTCTATAGGCACCTGTTCAACCGCCAGGCGCAAGCGCTCCTCGTTCAGCCGTAGGGCCTGTTCGGCTTGCTTGCGCTCGGTGATGTCTTGAGCGGCTCCGTAAACTCGAATAACATCCCGTTGTGGATCCAGTTGAGCGCGAATCGTATCCCGCAGCCAACGGGTTTTACCGCTTTTGGTCAGGATCCGGTACTCGCTGACTTGAGCTTGTCCAGCACGAATCACCGCCATGCGCTCCGTCAGAAAACCCCGGTCATCTGGATGCGGCAGTAAATGCCAACCGCGCGTATCGCACTCTTCGGGTGTGAAGCCTGTAATACGCTCAAAGGCACTGCTCGTCCATTGGCGTCGGATAGTTCCATCAAGCTCAAGGTTGAAGGCATAGGTGTAGTCAGAGGCTAACTCTGCCGCCAGTCGATGACGCTCCTCGCTTTGGCGCAGCGCCTCCTCAGTCCGCTTTTGCTCGGTAATATTAATGGCTAAACCGGCGAGGATTCGTTGTCCATCAGCATCCTCAAAGGGAAATTTGCAAACTAGCCAGCTCTGGTCTCGATCTGTCTGCGGCCATACCTCCGTGTACTGCACAGTCTGACCAGACGCCAGAGTGGCCGCATCATTCTCCCGCAGCTGTTGCGCCATTGCCGCCGGGAAGAGGTCGAAATCAGTCTTGCCCACAATCTCAGCTAGAGTGCGTTCAACCAGTTGCTCGGCGTTGGCGTTGACGTAGAGGTAGCGTCCTTCAGCATCTTTGATAAAAGCGGAACCAGGAATGCTGTCCATAAAGCTCTTCAGCAACTGCTGGCTGGCTGCCAGCTCTGCCTCAGCTTGCTTGCGCTCAGTAATTTCCTCAACAAAGCCTTCGTAATAAAGCAGCGTCCCATCTTCCCTGTTGACCGAGCCCACGCTCTCAGAGATCCAGATAATCTGGCCATCTCTGCGGTAAACCGCAGACTCAAACTTGACGACCTTACCCCGCGCCTGGATTTGCTCCACTAACTCCGACCAGCGGTTCGGCTCAACATAAAGCTGCTGGGGAATATCTGTGAGCGCTGCAATTAATTGTTCGGGTAAGCCATAGCCATAGAGGTTAGCTAAGGCTGGATTAGCATTCAGATAATAGCCCTGTGGGGAAGCCTGAAAGATACCGACAACCGCACTGGCAAACAGGCTTTGATACCTAGCCTCAGCCTGTTGCAGAGCAGTTTCTTGGCACTGCAAGGCGGTCTGAGTTTGCTTCAGCTCGGCTCGTAAAGCCTCCAGTTCACTCGCTTGCTGACCCAAGGTTGTCAACGCCTCGCTCAGGCGGGCCTCTGATTCAGATTCAGGAGTCATGAGCTAGCCTCAGGTTTGGCTTGGAGCTACATATACAGAAATGGAGCTGTGAAACGGGGCTATGAATGGGCTCCTACCCTCCCTTCTATCTCCAAGGAAACCTGTTCGGCAGAACGGAGTAAGCAAATCAAGCAGTGCCGCTTACACCTACCAACCCCAACGAACCTGCACAGCTCCACTAGCTCTACCGGTACCAGTTCTACCGCCCTAGTAACAGCAAGCGCCTAAGCACAGACCTGGGCCTTTGAGCTGTATCTATCCTATGTCGTCAGCCCATACCGTCAATCATCTTATGCCCTGAGCTAGATGTGATAGGAGCCGAAATCACGCCAGCCGCTTCCAGCACAGCGGCAACCCGCAGGAGTAGCGCTTCGTTATATGGGGCAGCAATCAGTTGCACCCCCAAAGGCAGTGCCCCCGGACGGTGAATGGGCACCGACAACACTGGTAAACCAATAAAAGAAATCGGTTGTGTGTAGAGCCCTAGATTGGGACGGGCCAGCACCTCTTCACCATCTAGGACAATTTTCTCTTGACCAATCAGAGGCGCAGAGCAAGGTGTGGTGGGAGCCAGAATCACATCAACGCTCTCAAATATCTGTCGCACCTGCGCCTGATACCAGCGCCGAAAGCGTTGGGCCTGGATGTACCAGGGTGCAGGAATCATCGTCCCTGCCAAAAAGCGGTCGCGGGTTGCTGGGTCAAAATCGCCGGGCCGCTTGCGCAGATTGGCAAAATGCAGATTGGCACCCTCGCAAGCTGTGATCACGTAGGCCGCTGCCCGGGCACGATGGGATTCTGGCAGAGTCACCTGCTTTTGAACGCCCAAAGCCTGTGCCACTTGGGCTACCGCAGCAAAGGCTTCTGGCTGTCCACCTTTAGCAAAATGACCATCGGCAACGGCAATACGCAACCCTTTAATATCTTCAAGCTGCGGGCCTTGAGCTAGCTGGGGTAGGCATGGTTCAGGCGGACGGGTCGAGCAAACTGGGTCAGCCGGATCCGGCCCGTGCAGAATATCAAACGCCACCGCGATATCGCGCACCGACCGGGCAAAGGGACCAATGTGGTCGAGGCTGGCCGCAAACAGAAACGCTCCTGCCCGCGACACTCGGCCATAGGTGGGCTTTAGGCCAAAGATGCCGCACAAAGCTGCGGGAACTCGAATTGAGCCATTGGTATCGGAGCCGAGAGTCAACGGCACCAAGCCACCTGCCACCGCTGCCGCCGATCCACCGGAAGAGCCACCTGCGACGCGGGCTAGATCGTGAGGGTTGTGGCAGGGACCATAGTGCGCATTTTCCGTGGTGAAGCCATAGGCATACTCATCCATATTGAGCGCGCCAACCAGAACGGCTCCCGCTTGCTTGAGCGCTCTGACGGTCGTGGCGTCTTGAGTGGCAGCAGGCTTCTCAGCTTCGATCTTGGCTCCAGCCAGAGTGGTCAGACCTGCAACATCTAATAAATTCTTGACCGCAAAGGGCACTCCTGCCAGTGGACCTGGATCCTGACCAGCAGCAATCATTTGATCGATTTCGACAGCTCGGGCTAAGGCTGCCTCGGCAGTAACCGTTGTAAAACAATTGAGGGCTTTATCCTGCGCTGCAATTTGCTCTAGAGCCGCCGCAACTACTGACTTAGCGCTCAGCTCCCCGGCACGTACGGCAGTTGCAATGGCAATGGCATCGGCATGTAGGTTCATGGCTCAAATACCGGCGCAGCTTCAATCTCTTCAGGCAGGGGAAACTCTAGCACCAGTTGCGCAATCGCGGTGGTTCTGGCAAAGTTGCCGATCACACCGGGGCGATATTCTGGCGTGATTGGCAGCTCCAATAACTGGGCCATCAAGTCTACATACTCCCCAGGCTCAAAAGCAGTTGGGTTCTGCGGCATCGCATCTCTCATACAGCAATCACACGACCACCCTGCATGATGCCAGAGGGCCTGCTGAGGCAGGGTTATATCTGGCACTTTTCCTGTTTGGCTTCTCTGCTATGGCTGAAAGGACGAGGAAACCTCGCCCCTACCCACGACAACAGATTGCGGTAGAGACAAGACTTTTAACCCTACCCATACAACAGATCACGGTAGGGGCGAGGTCTCCTCGCCCTGGTCCTAAGCTGCAACTGCTCCAGATTGTTCGATTCCGGGGTAGCGTTCTTCGATTTCAGCTAGCCGTTTCTCGATTTCGGGGCGGCGTTCTTTGATTTCGGGGTAGCGTTTTTCGATCTCGCTTACCCGTTTCTCGATTTCGGGGTAGTGTTCTTTGACTTCGACTCCCCGTTCTAGGCTTCCGGGGTAGCGTTCTTCGATTTCGGCTAGCCGTTTCAGGATTCCCTGCCCCTTCCAAGATTTTGGGTTATCTCATCAACAAGATCACGCACCACTGTAAGACAGCTTACCCGCACCTATCAAAACAAACAGAGCCTTGTATGCGAAGCTACTAAGCTTAAGCTGCACTTTAATCCAGAGCTTTAATTCAAAGCTTTAATCCAGGGGCACAGTAGGCACTTGTACCAACGTTCTGAATGCACAATTCAGTTCTCTTAAATCAGGCTTCTTCAATAAGCTTTTTGCAGAACACATTTTGGAATACATTTAAGAACTAGAAGACTGCATTAGCAGAGTCTTAATCAAAGTACCCTTGTGGGTAATAGGGTCTGTCCTCGTGATCTGTGTAAGGTAATAACTACCTCTGCCAAAGCTCCACAGCGGGTGAAGTCCTGTGAAAGCTTTTCATGGGGTTAAAGCTAGCTGTAACGGAATATGTCTTAAGTTTCGATACTTCTAGGAGTTGACGATGAAAAAATCCTGATTACAAAATACAGCTTATGGAGGTTACTCCTTATCAGCTGTCAATTAACTGGCCAGCCTCAACGCACCCTTAGCGTTCTGGTTGCATCAATTACTCATTGACGACTCGAATGGTTCAGTCCAGGTCATGCATACTACCGAGATCAAAATCATGTTGCACCTCATTAACAGCCCTTACTCAAGTTCCCGCCATGACTATCGCGACCACCAACC
This sequence comes from Leptolyngbya sp. FACHB-261, assembly GCF_014696065.1. Classification (NCBI taxonomy): domain Bacteria; kingdom Bacillati; phylum Cyanobacteriota; class Cyanophyceae; order Leptolyngbyales; family Leptolyngbyaceae; genus Leptolyngbya; species Leptolyngbya sp. FACHB-261. Next base: position 390,801 of record NZ_JACJPL010000018.1, read on the forward strand.
AACTCGAACGGTTAGACGACCACTTTTTCCATGACTTTGAACAACACTTACTGTTTCAAGGCGTGATCGAAAGCTTCATTGACGGTATTTTGATTTTGACTGAGCAGGGTAGACTGATCCACACCAACGAACCAGGCCGTCGCATCTGCTGCCAACTCGCTCAGAGTTTAGCTCAGCCCATCCCGATTCCTCCAGTTATTTGGCAAGTCTGCCAATCTTTAATTGAGAGTAGCTCTACCAATTCACAGGCTGTTCTGGAAACTGAGATTTTAAATGGTCGTTCAACAGCTTTCCGCCTTCGAGTTCAATGGCTGCAACTCGACCAAGCCAAACAGCGCCTGATCCTCGTGACTCTAGAAGACTGCTACGGTTCTGCCCAAAACCGACTGCTGGCAGACGCGCACAAATACGGCTTAACCCCACGGGAGACTGAAATTTGGCTGCTGTACCGAGCTAACCACACCTATAAAGAAATCGCTGCTAGCCTGTTCATCACGATCAACACAGTCAGAAAGCACATGAAGAACATTCACCTCAAGCGTAAAACTGATTGTCCCTTAGCGGTCTGACTTTCTAGCAGGCCAAACCTCTAGCAGGCCAAGTCTCTAGCAGGCTAAGTCCCTAGCACGCCAAGTCTCTAGCAGGCTAAACCTCTGGAACACACATCACTACAAACTTGACAAAGCGCAGGACTGGTCCTGCGCTTTGTTTTTGCTGTGGCTAGGGCAGCTATGCTGTGTTGTCATGAGCTAAACTCACGAGCTAACTTTCACTAGCTAACTTTGTCAGGCTAACAAGTACATCAACGGGTACCTGACAATCCAGTAAAAGCATTTATACAGCGCCCCTGAAAACGCAACTAAAACGCAACTAAAGCGCAGCTAAAGAGGAGTGAAAACCAACTAGCTAAGAGTACATCATTGGGTACTGCCAGCCTACAAAGCAAACTCCTATATTAGGTTTAACGAGGCAAGGGAAACGAGATAAACAACTTACTCACAAACCCTTCCTCCTTCTGGCAACCACTCAACAAGCTAATCAGTTAACTACTAATTAGTTTAGCGAGGCCAGAAACAGTTAACCCTCTATCTACTTCAATGGAGAAAATCATGTCTACACGTTCTAACACTCGCTTTGTTGCTCTGTCTGTTCTGTCTGCTCTGATTACTCTGTCAGCTGGTGCGGCTAAAGCGGATACCCAAGTTAACAACGCTAACCAAACCTCGACTCAGATTCAGAATGCTTCAGGTGCTTTTATCAACCAGAGCGCAGCGAATAGCCAATCTCTAAACCAAATCCAGACCGACTTGTTCGGCTTCCCCTTCTTCCCGGTTCTTGATGCTCAAACCAACACCGCCAACCAAGCCAGCGGGCAAGGTCAAGGCGCTACGGGAGTCGGCATCAACCAGGCAGGTTCTAGCGCGCAAGTTCTGGTTCAAGATCAGCTCTCTCCTTAGTCTGAGTGCAGGACTCAATGAGTCCTAGGGTTTGGGACCTGCGGTCAACTGGCCCAGGTCCTTGCCTTCAACCCAAACCACGCGCTGAGAGGAGGGGGGAGCTAAGCTTGCCCCCTCTTTACTATTTGTCCATGATTATTGCCGTGCCGTCGCCCGTGTCGTTATGGGTTCAGGTCTAGAAGCTTGAGAAGCTTGCATCTATCCAGATTTCATTCGCCACTCTTTCGTCGCTTTTACCAATTCTCTGAATGAGAGCTACCAATCAAAACCCCGCTGCCTACGGCACCTCCCCTTGCTAAGGGGAGGCTGGGAGGGGTCGAATCTGTAGCGATTCAAAAGTGAGTTGGTATTTTCCCCCGCTCACACAAACTTGCGTCTCATTGAGGAGGAACTCCTATGCGTTTATGTCCCTTATGGCAACGAGTTGGTAGCAGTCTTTTAAGTGCCAGTGCCTTGTGCTTAGCGACAACGCCAGCTTGGGCTCTAGAGCCTAGTGATATTGGCACCATTACGGTTGTGCCTATCGTACAAACCCAGGTTAGCGTGCCAACCAGTGTGCTCACTCAAGTGGGTAATTCTGGTCAACTCGCCACGGTTATGCAGGAGATTCAGCAGCTGCAATGGGCCTTGCCCGTTACTAGCCCAATCGCTATCTCTGGTCCTTACATTCCAACGATGAATATCAGCCCAGTTGTGCAGACCCAGGTTGCAGTACCCACATCCGTTATCACCCAAGTTCAGATACCTGCGCTTTTATCCCCCTGAGCCTGAAACCTGGAATCTAAAACTTGAACGTTGGTTTGAACGCAGTAGGCTCGGTCGGTAGATCGTGAAGCCAGTCCAGGCAACCCCTGCCGACCCTGCTTATTTCTTGAGTCATCAATCTCTAGAAAATTCCTAAAAATTCAGCAATGGAAGAAAGCAATGCACATCGCCACTGGTTTAATTCTGGGTTCTTTCTGTTTGCTCATTCCCTTGACGGGCTGGGCTCAAAACTATTCATCTAGCCAAATCTCTAATTCACAAACTTCAATAACGCAGAACCAATCAAGGCCAAATCAATCAATACAAAATCAATTCAGTCAGCAAACCAATTCTCATTCAGCACAAACGTCCTCACAACAGTCCTTGCAAGAGACGGCAATTCGCCTAAGCCGGGAGGATTTGCAACAACCGGCAATTCTTGAAGTACAAACCTCGGGCCGCTGGTTACAAGGCACAGTTGCAATCAACGGTCAGACAGTCGCCAATCTCAGCCAACCCAGAACCACAATTCGCCTCAATCGCTGGCTACGTCAAGGCACACAGCGCATTGATATTAGCGGTCGCTACGGTTCCATTGATCACTCGCTTCAGATTCAATTCAGAGCCGGTGGCACTGTCACAAGCCAGCAAACCCGGGGCACTGGTTCATTTAGACAAACGCTAAGGCTGATAGTGTCCAAGCGCTAAGCTTCAACCTGCTAAGCCTTGCCATAACCACAACCACCACAACCTAACGCTCCATAAAGAGCCATCCAGTCTACAAAATTAGCGCTCACAACCTTTCCAATGCTAGTGATTTCTTAGGGGAGCCATGAAAACCTCGCGCCGCTTAATTTATTTAGGGGCCGCTACAGTTCTGCCATTGACCATACCCACGCTAGTCAAAGCTGAAATTAAAGCTGAGACTCAGCCAGTACCATCCAATTTTGCCGATTTTGAGTTGGCCAACAGTAGTGCTGCCAATTCGGAACCTAACCGCGAGGAAAAAGCTTTAGACTCTTCAGCTTCCCGTTGTCCAACATCGGCGGCGTCAAACGCTGGCCCAGCGCCAAGGTCAAACGCAGGGCAGGCTACACCACCGACCATCTCACACCTAGCGGCTGACCTGCTACCAATTAGTAGCTCCTCGGTCTCCCAACCCCCTTGTCCCTCGCCTACTTCCCAGGTTCAGGCTTCAGCCCGACCTACTCAAGCCCGATCTACTCAAGCCCGACCTACTCAAGCCCGACCATCCCAAACGCAAGCAGCTCAAACGCAAGCGGCTCAAGTCAGCGCTCCTAGCCAGCTTCGCCCGCAGCGCCCAGCTCGCCTGCAAATGACTCCATCCATCTCCGCCTCCCCTGCACCCGTCCAGGCCACTCAACCCACTCAACCAAGCAATCCAAGCCCTAAGCCCCAAGCCCTAACGCTCCAACCGCCAACTCCCGAAAACCAAGACGAGCCCTTCTTGCTGGCCCAAACCACCAGCGATGTACAAGCGGGCTTAGCCGCTGTGCAGAGTATTACCCTGACCGAAGCACTGGCACTAGCAACGCAAAACAACCGTGACTTGATGCAGGCCAAGCTAGCAGTCGAGGATGCTAGGGCCAGAGTGCGTGAAGTTCGGGCAGCGCTCTATCCCAGGCTAAGTGCCGAGGCCAGTCTCACCGCAACCAATCCCTACCTGGAAAACCACATTCAACGCCGACGGGTGCTCACCTCGGTTCCAGCCGTGATTCCCACCACGCAGGGCAATCTTCCCCTAGTGCTCAACATGGCAACGACGGTGCAAAAGGTCAAAACCTCCAGCAGCGACGATATCAATACCAATTTGGGCAGCTCACTTTCGATTAACTACGACCTGTTCACAGGCGGTGCGCGTACTGCCAACATTCGCATTTCCGAGGAGCAATTGCGCATCGCTCAGCTCAATTACGACCGTCTGTTGCAGCAGGTACGCCTGGATATCAGCAATGCCTATTACGACATCCAGCAAGCCAATGAGCAAATTCGCATCGCCCAAGAGCCCGTTCGCAGTGCCCAACAGAGTTTGCGAGATGCTCAAGCGCTGCATCAAACTCGTGGTGGCAGTCAATTCGATGTGCTGCGAGCCAGAGTTCGCTTAGCCAATGCTCAACAGGAGCTGATTCAGGCGCAGGCGCAACAATTGGTCAGTCGCCGCAACCTCGCCCAACTGCTCAACCTGTCCCAATCTCTCAACCCAACACCAGCTGACCCTGTGCAGATGGCGGGCGATTGGCAGCTCAGCCTGGAAGAGAGCATACTCAAAGCCTTCGCCAATCGCCCTGAGCTAGAGCAACAACGCATTGAAGCGCAGATCGGCGACGAACGTGAAAAGCTCGCCAAGGCTCAGCTTAGCCCTCAAGTCAGCCTGTTTGGCACCTACAGCATTCTGAATCAATTAAATCAGTCCTACGGCTTTACTGATGGCTTTGCCGTAGGCGCTAAAGTCCGTTGGGAACTGTTCAATGGCTTTGCAACCCAAGCTCGAGTGCAGCAAGCCCAGCTCGACCGGCAAATGGCTGAGAATCTCTTTGCCCAAGCCCGCGATCAAATTCGCTACAGCGTTGAGCGCTCCTATATTGTCTTGCAGTCCCGTCGTCAGCAGCTGCGTACCGCCCAGATCACCCTGGAACAGGCTCAAGAAAGTTTGCGCCTAGCCCGCGAACGCTTTAAAGCACGGCTTTCAACCCAGCTTGATGTGATCAACGCCGAGCAGGAATTGACGCGAGCCGAGAGCATCCGGACTCAGGCCATCCTGGGCTATAACCGGGCCTTTATTGCCCTACAACGTGCAGTCAGTAATTTATAAGCTCCTCACTCTTTGCCTAATTATTTACCAATACAAAACCGGCTGAAGATCTGGTCGAGCACCGACTCTGTGACCTCTTCGCCAGTGATCTCGCCCAAGGCCCGAACCGCCTGCCGCAAATCAATCGTCCAGAAGTCCAGAGGCAACTGTTGCTGAATCGTCTCGCGCACCTGCTGCAAAGCCTGTTGAGTGTGGGTGAGCGCCGCCGCCTGACGCTGGTTGATTGCCAGGTCCAAATCAGCAGCTTGCAATTGACCAGAATTGACACTGGCCAGGATTGCCTGCTCCAAATCTTCTAAGCCTCGATTGTGAGCAGCAGCTATACTCACCCGGCTCTCAGGCTCTGGCGGTAAAGCCAGTTCGGTCACAGGCCGCAGGTCGGTTTTGTTAATCACCAGGATTAGCGGACGTCCAGCAGCTAAGTCGTAGAGCGCTTGATCTGCCTCGGTCCAACCCGCCTGCGCATCGATGACTAGCAGTACCAAGTCAGCATTTTGAGCGGCCTGTCGGGAGCGCTCAACCCCGATCTGCTCAACCCGGTCCTCGGTGCTGCGAATGCCTGCCGTGTCTAGAACTTGCACCGGAATGCCACCAACCACCAAGCTGGACTCGACCACATCACGGGTCGTTCCCGGCAAATCGGTGACAATCGCCCGCTCGCTGCGGCTCCAGGCATTGAGCAGGCTAGATTTACCCACATTGGGGCGACCGATAATTGCAATCTTGAGGCCAGAGCGTAGCAGTTCTCCCCGATCGGCAGTGCTCAAGATTTGCCCAACCTCAGTGCTCACTTGCTCGATTTGGGCCACTACCCAGCACTCATCTAAAGGCGGCAGATCGTCTGCAAAGTCAATTCGGGCTTCCACTTCCGCCAGAATCTCCAACAGGTTCGCCCGCAATTGCCGGATGGGATGGGCTAATTTCCCCTGCAAACCGACCACCGCTGCCTGCGCTGCTTGAGGCGAACGAGCCCCGACCAGATCGGCCACACTCTCGGCCTGGGTGAGATCAATCCGGCCATTGAGAAAGGCACGCAGAGTAAATTCGCCCGGTTGGGCTAAGCGCGCCCCTTGGCGTAAACACAGTGCCAAAACCTGCTGCACCGCCATGATGCCCCCGTGGCAGTGCAGTTCCACAACATCTTCCCGCGTAAAAGAGCGGGGTGCCCGCATCAGCAGCAGCAAAGCTTCGTCAATCAGATGCCCGTTGTCTTGAATCTGCCCATAGAGAATGCGATGACTCTCCCAAACCTGCTGACCCGGAGCTTTAAAAATTGCCCGTCCAATCGCTTCAGCCTGCGGCCCTGAGAGGCGGACAATGCCGACGCTACCCTGCTGGGGCACAATCGCAGTCGCAATGGCAGCAATCGTTTCGGTCATAGCAAGCAGCACTTAAAAAAGCTGACAGAACCCTTCTTCTGCCAGCTTAGCGATTTGTCGGTGTAAACCTGAGGTTGTTGGTTTGCTGGGATTAACTTGCAACCTGCTTGCAACCCAACTTGCAACCTGCCTGTGATTTGTCTAGAGCTGGTTAGGCTTTCAAACTTCTCTAAGCCTAACCAGCTCAATCTAAAAGCACTTAGCCCGCTACATTGCCTGCTACATTAACCTGGCTGGTATCTACAACTCGGGTGCCATCGACCTTACAGGCAGCCTTGTGAATGCGCTCTAGGGTTGCGGCATCGGGTGCAGAGCCTTTAAACAAAATCGTGCTGCCGTTTTGAAGAATTTCTAGCTCACTGATTTCTTGAATTTCCGGGTCCTGGTCCAGCACCACCGCTACTCGCTTCGCTAAGCCCACGGGATCGTACTCACCCTCAACCCCCATAAATTCTGGCGGTGGCGGTGGTTGATGCATCCCTGCTTTTTCACGCAAGTTCATATCATATTGGCCCGTCAAACCTGGCCCCATTTGGCCACCCTTGTCTGACTCAGATCCCTTGCCACCATCGAGAGAAACATCCTGTTCCGGTCCAAGAACTCGTTGTAACCAGCTCATTGTCCCTACCTCTGCCAAGCGTTTGTATCTTCTATTACAGATTCATAGCGCTAAAGAAACATCCACCTTGAGAAACTTTCTTCGGTTAGATCTTTGGCAAGATGCAATTAGCCGAGCTTGGATCTAATAGTTGCCAGACGACAAAAATGGGGAGCCAACATGCTCCCCTCTTTTCTTAGCTCAACCTATAAGGTGCAGTTAAGACGATGCAATCAGCCAACAGTGACTTGACTGGTATCAACTGCCGTTGCACCATTGACGCTGCGAGCAACTTCAGCCATGCGGCTAAGGATGGCCTGCTCGGGTACAGAACCCTTTAGCACAACAGTGGTGCCAGTTTGAGCAACGTAGAGGGTGTCGACATCAGTAATCTGAGAGTCGTCATCAAACGCAGCAGCAACGCGCTTGGCCAGACCACTCTGGTCGTATTCACCATTCAAGCCCATACGCTCGGGGGGAATGTCCTGGCCAGCATCAGCTTGAGCGGCGCGAGGAGCAGCAGTAGCAGCAGGCTGCTGAGCCGTTGTGGTTTGTTGTTGGTTGCCTTGATTGCCCCGACCAATGCCAAACAGTCTTTGTAAAAAACCCATAATCTAACCTGCCTAATGGACGTGGTTTACATCGTCCATTTCACATTGGTTAGATTGAATTGCCATCTCCCTTACGAGATGGACCTTCAGTTAGAGAAGCTTAAACAGGGCTAGTTTTGGCAGCCTAAGAAGACCAAAACTAGCCCTGCACATTCAATAAGTCAGCAATAAATCAGTTAGAAGAACCAGCCGTAACTGTGCAAGCCTTTGCCTAGCAAGTTAACGCCCAGGTAGCAAATCCAGACGACTAGGAAACCCGTACTGGCTAAAATCGCTGGGCGTCTACCTTGCCAACCTTTGGTGATGCGAGCGTGCAAATAAGCAGCAAAAACCAGCCAGGTGATTAAGGCCCAAGTCTCTTTGGGATCCCAGCTCCAGTAGGATCCCCAGGCTTCATTGGCCCACACACCCCCAGCAATAATGCCAATGGTTAGCAACGGAAAGCCCAGACCAATCACGCGATAGCTAATGTTATCCAGCGTGTCAGCTAAGCTCAGGCGTTGCAAGCTCAAGGCTGGGCTCTGGTCACCTAATTGGCCGGATGACTGGCTGAGTGACTGGTTAGGGAGGTCTAGGACTAGGGTGCCACCATCGCTTACTAAGCTATTGCTTAGGCCATGGCTGGCTGGGCTATTAGCTCCTGAGCTATTGATAGCTAGGGCATTGCTTGCTAGCTTCTCGCTCCCAGGTTTAGCAGAGTCATCAAGCGGCTCACCCTTACGCACCATGCGGAAACCGCCACTGCCTACAGAACTACCCTTGAGCTCGATAGCCTGACCTCTTGTGACTACCAGAAAAGCAATCGCCATTAGGCTACCGACCATCAGGGCAGAGTAGCTGAGCATCATCACGGTGACATGCATCATCAGCCAGTTTGACTTGAGTGCTGGTACCAAGGGCGATGACGTTTGCATATCGGCGGGCAAAGTCAAGGCGGCGAAAGCTGTGATTGCCATGGCAACTGGAGCTGTGACCACGCCCACCAGACGGCTGCCACTCATGTTCTCCGCTAGCAGATGGATTGTGGTGATGCCCCAGACCAGAAAGAACAGAGATTCATAAAGATTGCTCAGGGGAAAGTAACCCGCCTCGATCCAACGAGCGGTTAGTAATCCCGCAATTACAAGATTGGCAACGACCATGCCAGCAGTGCCCAGCTCACCGAGGGCTGGCAGATTCTTAAAGGCTGCGCCACACCAGTACACCAGCATGGTGAGGAACAGAACCACAAATGCTGTGTTGTCCAGCAGGCTCTGGAGTTGAACCAGATCCATACGTCTCTCCGGAAGCTTGCGCTGTATGAGTCCGTCTCTATCCTAAGGCGCTGAGTTGTCCATCCAGTGCCGGAACTTGTTTCTGGTGCGCTTTGGTCGCAAATAATCCTGTGCCGCGAACGGCATCAAGGAATGCAAACACAGCCGGACTGTGCAAGGCGTTTGCCAGGATCGCCACACCAATCACCCGTTCGAGATGGCCGGGTAAGGACAGAGCGGCAACGCCCTGAGGCAGGGGTTCGGTAGCCAAGCGGGGCATAATTGCCACCCCTAACCCTTGAGCCACCATACCCAGAATGGTCGAATCTTCTTTGACTCGGTAGCTAACCTTTAGGGAATGTCCTGCGGTGGCACAGTGCCTCAAGATCAAAGGCGTGCAGCCATCGCCGGTGGACAGAATGAACGAGTGTGCGGTCAGCTCCTCCCAGGTGAGCTGACCGGAGGTAGGCAGCTCTGGCTCTCGGATCAAGACGACATACTCGTCCCGAGTAATTTCCCAGAAGTCGAATTCATCAGAGTTCGGCGCGTAGGTTAAACCAATATCTGCTCGGCCCTCGCGCAAGACCTGATCGACCTCATCGTAGTCATCTCTCTCGATAATCGAGACAGCAATATGGGGAAAGCGGCTGCGAAATCGAGCGATAACAGGTGGCAGCAAATGCGTAGCGGCACTTCGGAACGAAGCCACACACAAGGTTCCGCCCAGCAGACCTTTTTCTAGGGTGGCTTCATGGCTGATATCGTCCAGCAGTTGAAGCACCTTGTGGGCATGCCGAATAATTCGCTCCCCGACTCCGGTCGGGTGAGCCCCATGGCGACCACGAGATAATAAAGACACCCCCAGTTCGTCCTCAAGGCTGGCAATGGCATGACTCACTGCTGACTGGGAAATATTGAGCGCTAACGCTGCTTCCGTGAAATTCCTGTGCTCGGCTACTGCTACCAATGCCTGGAGCTGAGAAATTTTCATCAATCTTTCCTGTGCCTTAGACGCTATCTATTTTACTCATACATCCCAAGCATTTCTTGGATGGATCTTAAAGCAGTTAGTTCCTATATTGAATATATAGATACGAACAACACAAAGTACAAAACAAGGTAAGTTCAATGCGTTTAGCAGTGACCAACACAGCTATCTATAAAGCTCGTCAACCTCGCCGTTCCTGGTCTCTATTATCCATCCTAAAAAGTGTTTGTCAACGCCTTCTAAACAGTCTAGTTGACCAGGATGAACTGAAGGTTTGGGAAGACAGTGATCGTGATGGCAATGCTTGCTGGTATGTCTACGATCGGCGTTCTGAGCGGCATCTAAGCTTTGCTTCTGAAGCAGAAGTGCGCACCTGGATTGAGCAGCGCTATTACAGTAACTCCTATTAGAGTTCTCAGTAGTCAAGTAGATCTGCAAGCAATGCTGAGCTATTGACTAGAACTCTATGGATGATCCAATAATCTACTGTCTGCCGTTAAGACGGCACAAAGTTAGCAATGCCCGCCCGTGCAGGTTGAATACAAGGGAAGACCACTTGAGCGGTCTTCCCTTGTATTGTGTTTTAGCTTGTATTTTTTGGGTGATTTAAAAACAGCTTTCAAAAACAGCTATTGAATATCAACAATCACTGGCGTGTGATCACTGGGTTTCTCAAGTTTTCTAGGAGCTACATCAATCGTGCAAGCTGTTGCCCTTTGATACAGGTTTGGGGTGAGATAGTGATGGTCAATCCGCCAACCTCGGTTGCGTTGAAAGGAGCCAGAGCGATAGTCCCACCAGCTAAAATGACCCGCCTCAGCCGTGAATTTGCGAAAAGCATCAGCGAACCCCAGCTCTAGAACAGCCCGTAAGGCTTGGCGTTCAGGGTCCGAGGCCATGATGTGATTGCTGCGATTCTTGGGATCATGAATGTCTCGGTCTTCTAGGGCAATATTGAAATCACCACAAATCAACAGATCTTGATCGGGTAAAAAGGCTTGCAGATATTGACGTAAGGTTTGCAGCCAGCGCAATTTGTACTGATATTTGTCGCTGCCAATTTCCGAGCCGTTGGGCACATAGAGATTAACAATGCGGATGCCTTCCAGCACGCCGGTAATCACTCGTTTTTGCACTTCCAACTCATCAGGCACAGACTCACCCAGAACCGGCACAAATCCTGTACTCACTTCAGTTAGCGGGGTTCGGCTGAGCAGAGCTACACCGTTATAGGATTTTTGACCGCAGAAGTAAGCCTGATAGCCTAGCTCGGCGAAACTCGCTTGCGGAAAATCAGCATCAACGACTTTGGTTTCCTGCAAACAGAGGACATCGACAGGATTTGCCTGTAACCACTGGCTGACATGAGCCAAGCGAGTCCGAACTGAATTAACGTTCCAAGTAGCAATTCTCATGAATTTAGGTTTGCCGTAGCACCATAAGGCCAGGGGTAAGGACGCAGCTGTTGTTCACAGCGATAGATATTAAAAACCTGGATGTCAGCTCCGCCACGGCGGATTGTAATACGGCCCAAGTGCGTCATCGCCGCGAAATAATCCTGGTAGCGGCTTAAGCTCTCTAAGTTGCCTTCATACAGCTCGGAGGTGACATATAAGGCGCTTTTGCCGAGCCACTGCTGCGCCTGACTCCAATAGGCAAAACCGCGAGGATCAACATCAAAGCAGGTAATCGGTTTGGTAAACAGCGGCGCTAAAGCCATCGCTACATAACCGCTTAAGAAAAACCGATTGGTGAATACAAAGTCAGCTTTAGCTAGTTCTGCACTGAACTGAGGCGACTGGGCAAAACCTTGGCGCAATTGTTGGATATCAGTGAGCTGAATCGAAGCGTCTGACTGCACCGGCACCCAGCCACCCAACAGAGCTTGATCGCCATCCTTCTGCAAAAGTCCAGTGTTGACGTGCAGCAGAACAACTGTGAACAGCAGGACGATGCTCACGCCTGAACCCCACAGCCAATAGTGAACTCGCTGGGGTGTCTTTTCCTGTACCTGCGCCACCCAAGCACCGAGCAGCAGCGTTGCCCCCCAGAAACCCGGCATGTGCCAACTGGGCAGGACTGGACGGTAGCCCCCTAGCAGCGTAAACCCCAAGATCAGCGGCAGCGACACCCATAAAATCAAGCTTTGCTTTTGTTGAATCAGGGACTGGTGAGCTGAGTAGTTGTGGTTCTTTTTAGCGAACCCACTCGGAACTATCCTCCAAAATGCCGTGCGTAAACTCACCCACCACAAGGGAAAACCGAAAGTGGGAAATAAGCAACCGATGCCAACTAAGAAGGTTCCCAGCAGTCTTTCAGGGTTGTAAGCTGCCTCAGGAATGGCCCTGGTTGCCTGAAAGCGGAAAGATACCCAGTCGTGTTGAATATTCCACAGCCACACGGGGGTCAAAGCGCTCAAAAATAGCACGACGGCTAAGGCTGTCCAGGGGGATTTTAAGGCGGAGCGGTGGTTTGAACTGGTGAGGCAAAACGCCACCAAGCCCAGACCCAAAATGAAACCGTGGTACTTGCCCAAACAGGTCAAACCCAGCAATAGACCCAGTCCCACTAGGCGATAGCTGGGCCGATAGATAGCAGAATGAGCGAAAAACTCATTGACCGCTAAATAGAGGCTGGCACTCCAAAAAAACAGTAGTGGCGTATCCGGCAAGGTCAAAACGCCAAAGCCAACTTGAAAAAAAGGAATGACGGTTGCAATCGCTAGCGTGAGCGTTGCTACTTTGTTGGAAAAAAGCTTTTGGCTCGTGAGATAGAGCAAATACAGGCTGGCTGTATAAAGCAGCAGCGTTCCCAAGCGGATGGTGAACTGTGAGACTTCACCGGTCAGCCAGGGACCCAAACCCGTAGTGAAGGCAACTAGCGGCGGGTGATCGAAATAGCTCAGTCGGGGATTGAGACTGTATGCGAAGTAGTAAGCCTCGTCAAAACCGGGCGGCAACCAGGCCGCAATTGCGGCTCGAAGCACCAGCCCCCAACCGAGCAGAAACACCCATCGATTCATGATTATTGCAATTCAATCTGAGCCAGCGACTCCCTCAATTGAGGAGCCCTTACCCCTCTGCAATGCCAGCACTGGGGCACAGAGAAGCCAATTCACAGATACCACAGTTCGGTTTGCGGGCATTGCAAACCGCTCGCCCGTGGTAGATCAGCCGAATCGACCAATTCTCCCAATCTTCTTGAGGCAGCAATTTCATCAAATCGCGCTCAATGCGAATGGGATCTTGGTAATCTGTGAGCCCCAAGCGACCACTTAACCGTTTGACGTGCGTGTCCACGGTAACGCCTGCATGAATATCGTAAACGTAGGCCAGAACCACATTGGCAGTTTTGCGGGCTACACCGGGCAGCTTCAGCAGGTCTTCCATGCGATTGGGCAGCTTGCCGTTGAAGTCTTCCAAGATCATGTGGCAGGCGGCCCGGATATTCTTGGCTTTGTTGCGATAGAAGCCTGTCGAGCGCACCAGGCTTTCTAGTTCTTCAGGATCGGCATTAGCCAGAGCTTGAGCATCTGGAAAACGCGCAAACAAAGCGGGCGTCACCAGGTTGACCCGTTCGTCAGTACATTGGGCTGAAAGAATCACAGCCACCAGCAACTGCACAGGGGTTTCATAGTTGAGGGTGCAGGGCGCTTCGGGATAGAGACGCTTAAGCTGCATCAAGATCTCTAGCGCCCGCTGCTTCTTAGCGGCGAGCTTACGGGCAACGGCCATGCTTAAGGAACACTACCAGGGGCAATCAGCATCAGGGTGTCTTTGATGATCAGAAACACGCCCAAGCCTAGTAGCATGACCAGCCCTGTCTGCATCACGCCAGCTTGAATGGTCTCCGGAAGGGGCTTACCACGAACCGCTTCCACCAACAGAAATGACAATTGGCCGCCATCTAACGCCGGTAAGGGCAGAATGTTGATAATCGCCAGGTTGATGCTGATGGCTGCGGTGATCGTGAACAGTGTGCGCCAGTCGTTTTGGGCATAGCGAGAGGCATCAGCCACAATGCGCACGGGACCGCCAAGTTGGTCTGCCGTCTCACTGAAGTTGCTCACCAAGCGCCCTAAGCCCTGCAAAATGCCAAGCGTCTGCCGTTGGTACTCGTTGGTGGCTTGACTAAATAGCTCCCCCAGGCTTTGGGGACGGCGGTACTGCACAATCGCGTTCGGGCCAATCACGACCCCGATCCGATAAGTATCGTCTACCCGCTGCGGCTGAACTGTCAGGTCCAGGACCTCATCGCCCCGCTTGACGCGTAGGGGCAGGGGTTTCTCGCCATTGGACTGGATCAGCTGGGTGAATTGCTGGCTGACCTGCTCAGAGGCTCCCAATTCTTGATCTCCAGCTTGCAGCACAATATCGCCGGCTTTTAGGCCAGCCTGTTGAGCTGCCGAAGGTGTCTCAGCACTAACTGTGGTCTGCTGAATCGTAATCCCTGGCTGCTGAACGCCAACGGGAACGCCGACAAAGCCGACTTGGGTTACTAGGACGATATAAGCGAAAAGTAAGTTAGAGATCACACCCGCACTGATCACAATCGCCCGGTCCAGAATTGGACGATTCTTTAGCAGGTCAGGGTCGTTGGCAGGAATAGTACTGTCAGGGTCATCGTCTGGAAAACCGACATAGCCACCCAAGGGAAACCCCCGCAGCGCATACTCGGTCTGCTGTCCCTGGTACTTCCAGAGAATAGGCCCAAAGCCAATCGAGAAGCGGTTAACGTGGATCCCCTGCCAGCGAGCTGCCAGAAAGTGACCCAGTTCATGAACCACAATCAGCAGAGCTAAAACCCCAATCGCCGCCAGAATGAACATAGCCAACCAGTAAGTGTCTTCTTAATCTTACTGAGCCAGTGGGTTCTTGCTTTCGGTTGCCCGTACCCGGACCTCTTGCCCCCACCTGAAATCGAGATTAGAATTGCCGAAAATGGTTAATTCCAAGCCAGCTTTTCTCCGTTTGCTGTTGGATTTAGCCAGGGCCAGGCCAGAGAATCTAGACAAGAAAAAGCAGCCCGTTTGTCTCGGCAGGCTGCTCCCGTGGTTCATCGTTCGTTGTCTCTAAACATAGGAAGTCACCCGAGCTTGCTGTACGATTCCGCAGCAGCACTCTGGTACTGATCCTTACTGCAGATAGTGTAACAAGAGATACGACCGGATAGCAAAGAAAATTTACGTCTCCTGACTTTTCACCCGATTGGGTTGTCCCCAGATCACAGTCTGCGAGCGGTAGGTGATCATGCCGGGCCGAAACCCTTTCAGTCGCAGCACATCGGACGGGTGCACGTAGACCACTGGCACCTGTTCACTCTGCCGCGCTCGGCTGTGATAGGCAGCTACATCAGCCGCTGCCTTGAGGTCGGCCTCGTCAGGAACCTGCCCAGGTTCCAGGCGTAACAGCACATGGCTACCGGGAATCTCCTGAGCATGAAACCATAGGTCATAGTCAGTTGCGATCTTAAAGGTCAGCAGGTCGTTCTGGCGGTTATTGCGTCCGACCAGAATTTCTAGGTTGCTAGGCGTGCGGTAATGGTGAAATTCGGCAGTCGAGCTAGGTGTTCCTTTGGCCGGTCGGTAGTCAGGATCTTCTAGATAGTTCTGCTGAATGAGTTCCTCGCGGACTTCGTCTAGGGCTAGTCGGTCAGCCTTCTCGGTCCCCAGTTGTTGAACCGCAGCTTCGACCTGCTCCAGATACTGGATCTCTTCGTCCACTTGAGCGAGCAGAGGCTCGACAGCCTCGCGGGCACGGCGGGCCTTTTGATGCCGTTTGTAGAGCAACTGGGCGTTCTGCACCGCGTTGCGCTCTGGATCTAAGGGAATGGCTATCGGTTCGCCGGTTTCAAAATCCTGAAGCACGATTTGAGTCAAGCCCGGTTGCCACTCCTGCAAATGGGCCATGAGCAGATCGGCTTGGGTCTTAATCTCGTCAGCCCGGTCAGATTGACCGAGGCGATCGTGAAAGGTTTGCGCTTTGGTCTGCAGCTTACTTAAACGGTTGCCGAGCACCTGAAGCACTTGGGCACGACGCTGGGTTAAAGTTTGAGTCGCGACTTCATGCTGATAGTAGCTATTTAGCAGGGTCTGGACATCGGGAGTCGGGCCGCGCAACTGCCAGCCCAAGACGGTGTAGCCCGTTGCTGTTAAACCGGGCGTAAACTTGCGGGTTTCTAGAGCGGTTAGCCAATCGCGCCAGGCAGCAAACAGATTCTGCCACTGCTCGGAGCTCAGGTCAGCCGTTGAAGTTTCCGGTTGGCACCTGGCCTCACGGATCAGCGACAACACCAAAGGCGAGCTCAAACCTCGGTAAGGTTGCAGCAAGTTGCGCTTGAGCGGCCCTGGCACTAAAGCCACACGCTCCTGCCAGCGCTCAAAAGACTCGTTGAGGCTGGGCATGGTAGCTGTGAGCGCCGGCGGCAGTTCGTAGGGACGCCCAGTTAGCACGGGCCGAACGCTTGACTGCTTCTCGCTCACCTGATGGGCCACGCTGACCACCAGACCCTGAGCATCGACCAGCACTAGATTGCTGTACTTACCCATGATTTCGGCGTAGAGATGGCAAATCACCGAGTCCCCAGGCCGACGGGCAAATTGTAAGTCCAAGACGCGCTCCCAGGGAGCTGCTAGTTCCAGAGATACCAGCGCTAAACCATTGAGAGCATGGCGCAACTGCTCGCTAAAGGTAAAGGTGTCGGGGGTACGCGGCGGTGGATCGCCCAAGTGTAGCCGCGCAAATTGAGGATGCCAGGATAGGGTCAGCCAACCTCGGTTCTGCAAGGTGCGCAAGCCTAACGCCAAGGTGGTGCGATCTAGCTGATAGACCTGCTCAAGCCGGGCGGGTAGCCAAAGCTGACGCAGTTCTTCGACAGCGGCAACCAATGTAGTGAAATCGACGGCTTGCAAGGGCTTAGCTCAGCGTAAAGTGAATATTCCAGGCTGGAAAGTGGCAAGTATGACCTGAAACAGCACAAATTGGCCTATTTCAGTCATTTTCTGACTTGTTGACCTCTAAAGATTCTCGATACCATAGAGGTCAAATCAGAAGTTAAGTTTTTATAAGCTTCCCACCCATATGAAGGTATGCCATGGACAACATCCGGCTGATCAACATCGGGTTCGGGAACATTGTGTCTGGCAACCGCGTGGTAGCAATTGTTAGCCCGGAATCCGCTCCTATCAAGCGTATCATCAGCGATGCTCGCGATCGGGGTCAGCTAATCGACGCGACCTATGGCCGTCGCACCCGTGCTGTGATCATTACCGACTCTAGCCATGTAATTCTTTCAGCCATCCAACCTGAAACTGTGGCGAACCGCTTTGTCATCGGCAAAGACAGTCACTCAGACGAGTAGAAGTCTCCTGTTTATTGGCTCCATTTCTACAAACCGGCGGGATCTATAGCTCGGGCTCCTTAGCTGTGGATATCTGGATATCTAGAGCCCAGACACACAAATTCCAGACCAATACCCAGTCAATACATATAGATAACGACAGGCTCATCAACCCGGACAACCCCCATCCTCACTCCCATTTTTAGACACTGAGAGGTGACTTTGGCACCACGTTTGGCAGCAAGTTCGGCACCAGGCAAACTCATCGTTCTCACAGGCCCTAGTGGCGTTGGCAAAGGGACCCTTCTCAAAGCCCTGCGCCAAAAACACCCAGACCTCTTTGTTTCCATCTCTGCCACCACTCGCGCCCCTCGTCCTGGCGAAGTTCACGCCCAACACTACTACTTCCTCAGTCGAGAGCAGTTTGCCGAGTGGGTCGAGCAAGGCGAGTTTCTAGAGTGGGCGGAGTATGCGGGCAACTGCTATGGCACGCCTCGACAGCCGGTGTTGGAGCGGGTGGAGCGAGGCGAGAAGGTGGTGCTAGAGATCGAGCTAGAGGGAGCGCGGCAGGTGGCCAAGAGCTACCCACAAGCGTTGCGCATCTTCGTGCTGCCACCGTCTTGGGAAGAACTGGAACGCCGTCTGCGCTCTCGCGGTCAAGACTCTGACATCGCGATTGCCCGACGGCTTGCCCGGTCGCGAGAGGAGTTGCGTGCTGCAGCTGAGTTTGATGTGCAGTTAGTGAATCAAGAGCTTGAGAGCGCCCTTCAGCAACTAGAGGACATTGTCTTTGCCACGCCTCTGTTGTTGTCCTCCCATAGCTAAGGCTTGGGTAGATTTTGAACTTGGGTAATCTTAGGCTCAGGCAATTTTGAGTGGGGCCGAGTGATTGCCCAGCAAATCAGTCAAGCAGTGAGAGTACAGCAAGCAGTTGGCTCAAAGCTGCCTTAACGAGCGACCATCTGCTGCTGCCAGACCTGGTCTAGCTGGATCATACCTTGGTGTAGAAGGGACTCCAGAACCCTCTGCAACCCCTCTAGCTGGGGTAACTTGAGCCAGATATTTATGAAGTGTTCTTGCTCTACCTGAGCGACCTCATGAGGCAGCATATTAGGTGAGGTCCAGGCCGGTTGCAGCAGGTCTTGCCGCTTTGAATGTATTTGTTTTAACAATTGCTGAACGGCTTGGACATGAGTTTCTAAAGCTCTGACATTGCTCAAGTCCTCTTCTTCGAGCATTGGCACAATCCAGCCAGAGCAATACTCCTGCAACCAGCTTATGTCTTCGCTGTAGAGCAAACCGGCCTGACGAGCCAACTCAAGAATTTGAACAAAGTTGATATATTGCATCGCCCCTGTGTCTACCTTTCTCAAGTTATAAGAATTCAAGTCGTAGGCAATTGAGACTGAACTACGGACTGACAATTGGCTAGCGCTAGAGGTTTGGCAACTTGATGTTTTCTGATCATTCATCCAAGAGATTGCTCTTCAAGTTCACATCTATTGACGAACATCTCTTGAATTCTCTATAACCTGTAGAGATTACAAGCTGAATCCTAGGCTTAGAATATCAGCTGATCTAGGTTGTGTCCAAGACATTGTAATGAATTAAGAATTTACTAAAACCTACGGATACCTAAGTTCTAAACGTTATGAAATTAGACAGTTTCAAGAAAGAGCACGTTCAGGAGCACAACAGCTTTACCGCCATCGTTTTACCACGGGCTGTTTCAGAATCCTGAAAGCACATACTCATTCTTTAAGCGCATTTGCGGCCATCAATTTTTAAAAGCGTTGAATTTTCGAGTATCTTGAGTGTTTAACAATACTGTATTATATAAAGTTTTTACGGTCGATTTAGAAAATCCGGGTGTAGGATCGGTGGCATGCGAGGCCAGATGGTGCTTCTAGTGCCCCGAAAAGGGAATATCCTCCGCAGTCCAGAGTCGCATTGGAAGAGCAAGAAATGTATTATCTCATCTCTAAAGTTTTAGAGCAGTTAACTCCGGTTTGTAAAAACAACCTGCGCAGGTTCAGATCCTAGAGCTGGATAGCAAAGTTGTGATGACACGGGTTCTGGTTGTAGATGATGATCTTGAATTCGCCGAGATTCTAAGGATCTTGCTGGAGGCAAGGGGCTATAAGGTTCAAATTGCCCAAGATGGCTTAGAGGCCCTAGACATCCTCAAGGACACAGTAGCGCCAGAACCTGACATCGTGGTTGCTGATGTAGCCATGCCTAACTGCAATGGCTTGGAGCTCTGCCGACAGGTTCGACAGTCGCCGGGGCTTGAGGTATTGCCCTTTATTTTCCTATCTGCTCGTACTTTGCCCCAAGATCGCGTGGCAGGTTTATTGGTGGGTGCTGACGATTATCTGACCAAGCCCTTTGAGACAGAAGAGCTGATTTTACGCATTGAAAAGCGGATGCAACGGGTGCAGCCCAATCTACCATCCGATTCAGAGTTTCTTGACAATGGCCAAACCCAAGTAGCAGTAGATGGTCCTGATCAAGCTAGAGAATTGGTCAATTTCTTGCTTGCACCAGGATCACCCATTGCTAAGCTGAGTACCGCTGAACGAGAGATTTTTTATTGGGTAACTAACGGTCTCAGCAATCGGCAAATTGCTGAGAAAATGCATCTTTCTATGCGAACAGTACAGGGGCATGTCGCGAACATCCGCGTTAAACTAAATCTGTCGAATCGGGGTGCCATTATTCAGTTCGCTCGTGAGCACCATCTAATCTAACTTTCAATAGTTTCCTGATCTTACTCATATCTCTTCTTTACACCTCTTTACACCGCTCCTTTATACCGAAGCCATAGGCCAAAGGGGTAAGACGATTCGGGCACAGCAGCTAAGACGTGAATAGAGTCTATTAGTAATCTCAGAATCAAGTTTGGAATTCAGCTTGGGGTCAACTTCGGGGTCAAACTCTACCTTGAATTCAGAACGAGGGTTAGCATCTAAACCCTGGCTTCTATCATCTGCATCAATCCCTTCTTTAGGTACTTCTCTGGGCACTTTTTTAGGCTATAGGCCGACACGTTAGTTCTTCTCAGAGAACCATTTTCGTGGTGCATCTCATCTACCTGTGCAATTCAGGTGTAAGACATCCTAGCTTTTAGGTTCTATGGAAACACCTCTCGCTCAAGTTATGCAACCTTGCCTCCTCAGCTTAGCTCCTAGCACTTCGATTCAAGCTGCGATCCAAGCCATGAGACAGAGCCAGACGAGCTATATTTTGGTTCTAGAAAAACAACAATTAGCAGGAATTTTCACAGAACGAGACGTGGTCCGAGCTACCGCAGCAGGTCTTACAAAAATAGGTCCTGCACAAACCGTGACCCTGGGTGACTTAATGACGCGGCAGGTGCTCACACTGTCTGAAACTGAAATTGAAGCTGCAGATATTTTCACGGTTTTGCGACAGCTACAACAACACAAGATTCGCCATCTGCCAGTGCTAAACGAGCAGCAGCAAGTAGTAGGGGTAATCACACCGCAGAGCATTCGTAATAGCCTTAAACCAACCGATCTGCTGTGCTTGAGACGGGTCACCGACGTGATGACAACTGCGGTAATTCAAGCGGCTTCGTCTACTTCCATTCTGGAGTTAGCCAAACTGATGGCGGACCAGCAGGTCAGCTGCGTTGTGCTTGTGGAGGCAGATCGGCCTGTTGGCATTGTCACTGAGCGGGATATTGTGCAGTTTCAGGCACAAGGGCTGGACTTCATACAAGTGCAAGCCCATGCGGTGATGAGCCAGCCATTGTTCACCGTTCAGCCTCATGATTCGCTGTGGCAAACTCATCAGCACATGCAACAGCTCCAGGTGCGGCGATTGGTTGTGGTTAGCGAGAGTGGTGCGCTGATTGGGCTGGTCACGCAAACCTGTGTGCTGCAGGTTTTAGATCCTGTAGAAATGTATGGCGTCATAGAATCATTGCAGCAGGTCATTGCTGAACGAACGGTTGAGCTACAGCAAGCCATGGCTCAACAACAGAAACTTGCCCAAACTTTAGCAGACAGCGAAACTCGTTATCGGGCAATTGTAGAAACCCAAACTGAGCTGATCTGTCGCTTCCTGCCAGATGGCACCCTAACGTTTGTCAATGATGCCTATTGCCGCTATTACGGCAAGATGCGCCAAGAGTTGCTAGGCTCTCATTTCGCAGCACTTGATTCTCCCAAACTTGGCAATGTACTAGAGAGAATACTAGAACGGCGGATCGCTTCACTCAATCCCCAGCAGCCAACGGCAACCATTGAGGAGAAGTTTGTAATGGCAAATGGCCAGTTATGCTGGCAGGAATGGACAGAGCAGGCCATTTTTGACGAACAAAGTCACTTGGTTGAAGTGCAGGCGATAGGGCGAGACATTACTGCACAAAAGCAAGCAGAAGCCACACTGCGGCAGAAGGAAGAGTATTTTCACAACGCCTTTATGACGGCTGCCGTGGGTATGTGCTTGGTATCGCCAGAGGGCTTTTTTGAGGCTGTTAACCCCGCTCTTTGTGAGATGTTGGGCTACTCCGAATTAGAGCTATTTTCCCTTTCTTACCAAGAAATCACGCATCCAGAGGACCTGAAACTCACTTTAAACTACGTCCAGAAAGTATTGTCTGGAGAGCTCTCTCACTATCAACTGGAGAAGCGCTATCTGCATAAGCAAGGACAAATTATTTGGGCCTCACTCAGTGTTTCGCTGGCCCGAGATCCGCAACAGCAGCCACTTCATTTCATTACCCAAATTCAAGATATCACCACAGCTAAGCGACTCGAAGCAGAGCGCCAGCAAACTGAAGAAACGCTGCTCCGGGCCAGAATAGCCGAAGCCACTAATCGTGAACTAGAACGGGAAATTGCGGAGCGCAAGCGCGTGGAAGAAGCGCTGCGTCAGAGCGAAGCCCGTTACCGCGCCATCGTTGAAGATCAGACCGAAATGGTGACACGTAAATTGCCGACAGGAGAACATACATTCGTCAACAGCGCATTCTGCCGTTATTTAGGCAAACAGCCCGAGGAACTGCTGGGACGCACCTGCTCTGAACTGATTGCAGCCGAAGACTATCCGCATTTAGCCCAGCACTTTGAGACTCTCAATTATGAAAATCCGGTCGTGACGGTAGAAGAGCGACTTCAATTGCCGAATGGTGAAGTGCGTTGGCAAGAGTGGACCGCTCGCGCCCTCTTTAATGAGCAGGGAAAACTCATCGAGTTCCAGTCGGTAGGCCGGGATATTACCGAACGCAAGCAGGCCGAAGCAACGCTACAGAAATGGGCTCATATTTTTGAACATGCAACCTGGGGCATTGCCGTGGGCAGTGCTGATGGCCAAACTTTAGAAATGCTCAATCCGGCCTACGCGCAGATGCATGGCTACACGGTGGAGGAACTTATCGGGCAACCAATTGCCTTGGTCTTTGCACCGGAGTGTCAGACCCAGATTGCGGAAGCCAATCGCTTTGCTCATGAACAAAACCACTACATCTATGAGTCGAGACATCGACGTAAGGACGGTAGCATTTTTCCGGTTCTGATCGATCTCACGGCGGTGAAAGATCAAGATGGGCAAGTTCTTTATCGTGCTGTTCAGGTTCAAGATATTACCGAACGCAAACAAGCCGAAGTAGAACTGAGGAGAAGCGAAGAACGTTTTCGCATCTCTGTCGAGAACCTATTAGATTGTTTTGGCATTTACTCAACGATTCGAGATCAGGCGGGTCAAATTGTTGATTTCCGTGTGGAATACGTCAACGCAGCGGCTTGTGCCAACAATGGTCTTAGCCGGGAGCAACAGTTGGGCAAACAGTTGCTTGAACTCTTGCCTATTCATCGTGAGGTTGGGCTATTTGACGACTACTGCCGAGTCATAGAAACAGGCCAATCACTCACCAGAGAAGTTGTGATCCACAGACGCGATGCTGAGGGCCGCCGCTATCTGGCTAAAGCCTTTGATTTGAGTGTGAATAAATTAGACGATGGCTTTGCTGTGGCCTGGCAAGACATCAGTGAGCGCAAGCGCACCGAAGAGCAATTGCGCCTGTTAAAGAGCGCTATTGAGCAAAGCCAAGACGCTTTCTTGATCACCGAAGCTCGACCGGTTGATGACCCTGGTCCGCGCATTCTCTTCGCTAATTCGGCCCTTGAGACCATCACAGGCTACCAACCAGAAGAGGTCGTAGGTCTGACACCCCGACTCTTCCAGGGACCCAAAACTGACAGGAAGCAACTTGACCAGATCCGAACCGCTCTTCAAACTTGGCAGGCAAGCACAGTCGAACTGGTCAATTACCGCAAGGACGGCAGCGAGTTTTGGGTAGAGTTGAGCATCGTCCCTGTAGATGACGGCGCTGGCTGGTATACCAATTGGCTTGCCATTCAACGCGATATTACCGAACGCAAACAGGCTGAAGCTTTAGCGCAAGCTAATCACAAACTGCAACAGGCCAATGCCAACCTCAGCCGTTTGGAAAAACTCAAGTCTGAACTCGTTGCCACCGTCAGCCACGAGATTCGCATGCCCATTGCCACAGTCGCCACAGCCATTGCAGCGCTCAAGAGCCTAGCCCCACAACTCAGCCCTGAGGCCACCAAAGTACTGGATATTTCTGAGCGGGAATCCCGTCGCCTCGCTCGACTGGTCAATAGTTTGCTCGACTTCGCCAAGTTGGACTCGGGCACCTATCGCTGGCGGGAGGAGCCCGTTGATCTCAAAGCCATTCTCTTGCAGGCAGTCCAGGCAACCCAACCCCTCTATGAGAACCGTCACATCCAGCTGCACTGCGCATTGGCAGAGCCGACCTTTGAGGTTTGTGGCGACTCAGATCGCCTCGTGCAGCTGGTAATCAACCTGCTGGACAATGCTGCCAAATTCAGCCCCATGCACACTCAAGTTTGGCTGAGCCTAGAGCGCCAAGATCAGCAAGCGATGGTATCAGTCCGCGATCAGGGACCAGGCATTCCAGACGAGCAGCAATTGAATGTGTTTGAGCTATTTAGCCAAATGCAAGAGCCCAATGGTAAGCGCCCGCGCGGCATCGGCTTGGGGCTCTATCTGTGTCGGCAGATCGCGCAACACCACGGCGGCTATCTCACGGTACAGTCCCAACCAGGCCAGGGCAGCACGTTCAGCCTCAGCCTGCCTCTGTACTTTGAGAAAAGCTTGAGCTAGTTCTCTCCAGCCTCCATAATTTTCCAACCTGCATACAGGCCCGGCCAGCTTCCCTCTGAAGAGGCCCGCTCCAGAGTAATATTTGTTAACACTGAGTCTCTAAACGTCCGTAGTCCATCGCCTATTTGGGAGGCAAATTTGGCATCGACGGCATCACCGCCCTCACGTTCGACAGCAGGCAAGCTCATCGTTCTCACCGGTCCTAGTGGCGTTGGCAAAGGGACCCTTCTCAAAGCCCTGCGCCAAAAACATCCAGACATCTTCGTCTCCATCTCTGCTACCACTCGTGCCCCCCGCCCTGGCGAAGTGCACGCCCAACACTACTACTTTCTCAGCCGAGAGCAGTTTGCCGAGTGGGTCGAGCAAGGCGAGTTTCTAGAGTGGGCGGAGTATGCAGGCAACTGCTATGGCACGCCTCGACAGCCGGTGTTGGAGCGGGTGGAGCAAGGCGAGAAGGTGGTGCTAGAGATCGAGCTAGAGGGAGCGCGGCAGGTGGCCAAGAGCTATCCTCAGGCCTTGCGCATCTTCGTGCTGCCACCCTCTCAGGAAGAACTAGAACGTCGTTTGCGGTTACGGGCTCAAGACTCAGAGGCGGCAATCGCCCGTCGCCTGAGTTGCAGCCAGACAGAACTTCTAGCGGCTAAAGAGTTTGATTTTCAGATTGTTAATCATCAGCTTGATGAGGCCCTCCAACAGCTTGAAGCTGCTGTGTTCGAACCTACTCCCTTGCTTTCCTCCCGCCGGTAGAGGGCAAGCTTGAGCCTGAGGTGTACTTTTGTTACATTGGATTAATAATGCGTAAAGCTTGGCGCTAAGTCACCTCACAGGGACGGGTAGGCAGGTGGAAGAGTACATGGCCTGGCTCGATGTTGTACTTCTGGAGTACATGGTTTGGGGAGACTGCGATGAGCAGCCCGACCAGCCAGAAGTTGTCCCTGAAGCAAATATCAGCGAACCAGAAGGCATTCCTGACTATTCTTCCAGCTGCTAGTTAGGCTGCTATTGGCAAGATGGGTTTTGTCTCAATGCTGTGTGCTCAAGGATGTGTGCGTAAGAAGCTATATGCTCAGTGACTTATGTGCTCAAGGATTTTGCAAGAATTGGGCGATCCTAGCAACTGCTTCTTGCAGCACTGGCGGCTCATGAACTAAGGCAAAGCGCACATATCCTTCGCCATGCTTACCAAAGCCCGCACCCGGAGAGACCGCAACGCCCGTCGCTTGCACCAGGTCTACGCAGAAGCCCGTTGAGTTGTGCGCCCAAGCCTCTGGCAACTTTGCCCAAACATACATGGTTGCTTCCGGCCGGGGCACAGCCCAACCCATACCTTGCAATGCTTCTACAAAGGCATCGCGCCGTCGTTGGAAGGTTGCGACCGTCTCAGCAACACCTTCCTGCGGGCCTTCAAGGGCCGCTGCCGCACCATTGAGAATGCCCAAATACTGATTGAAATCGACCGAGGCTTTGACTTGTCGCAAGGCTCGGATTAGCTCTCGATTGCCCACCGCATAGCCAACGCGGAAGCCGCCCATGTTGTAGGACTTGGAGAGCGTAAAGAACTCGATCGAAGTTTGCTTATCGCGGTCCGCTTGCAGCACTGAGGGCGGAGCCTCCGCTTCAAATACCAAATCGGCATAGGGAAAGTCATGGGCCAATACCAGGTTGTGAGCCTGACAGAAAGCGACTGCTTCCTCAAAGAAGCTGAGGCTGGCCCGAGCGGTGGTGGGATTGTGCGGGTAGCTCAAAACCATCAGACGAGACTGAGCCAACACCGGGCTAGGAATCTCGGCGAAGACCGGCAGAAAGCCGTTCTCTTCGCGCAGGGGCATCGGGTAAATTTGACCACTGGCCAGATAAACGCCACCAGCGTGGGAGGGGTAGCCCGGATCGAGCAATAGCGCAAAGTCGCCAGGATTGAGCACAGCCAGAGGCAGGTGAGCCGTTCCCTCTTGCGAGCCAATTAGAGGCAGCACTTCGGTTTCCGGATCGATGGCTATGCCAAACTTGCGCTCGTACCAAACAGCCACACTGGCTCGAAAGTTGCGGGTGCCGTGGAAAAGCAGGTAACCGTGAGTTCCAGGATCATGCAGAGACGCCTGAATCGTGTCGAGAACATGAGGCGCAGCCTGGAGATCTGATGAGCCCAAAGACAGGTCGATGAGATCTCGCCCCAACTTCCTGGCCTGGGCCTTGGCCTGGTCCATGTCAGCAAATACGTTGGTTTGGAGGGGCTTAAGGCGCTGTGCAAATTGCATGGAATCGGCCCTGAATTCAGATGGTATAGAGAACTGCTCCCTCAATAATATCTGCCCCGCCTTTTAATCTTTTCATTTCTTCAGCATTCCAAACCACATTCCAAAGCATTGCAAACCCTGAATACTAGCCCTATCGGAGGTAGCCATTTTTCTGATTTTTATACCTGTTTTAAAACTTAAACGCTGGCATTAATCGAGATTTAGTCCAAGCAATTAACCTAGAACCATTGTTCGAACTGCTACAATTAAACGGTTAGGCAACTTAAACTTGTACATTCTTAGCCTAATCAAGGCGCACAACCTGTGCCCCACCTGAGTTCCAACTAAATTTATGACTTCCTCTAAAACTGGCAATGTAACGTCCCGCTTTTCTGCTCAAGTCGACCGGATTCGCCGCTATTTTGGCGGTTCAACTAAAAGCAAGCGCCAGCGCTTTGTGTTTGAGAGAACGCCCTTTTGGTCTGAATGCGCTGAAGATTTCACCGTAGGCGTTAGCTGGGGCTGCTGCTTCAAAGAACGCTCTAGTGAGCGGTACTAATTAAGAAATTCGCTACCTGAACTCGCTAGAAACACGGGCCGAGTTAAGTTGAGTGCTAGTAATGCTGCAAAACTAGGACTCAACTTAACCCAAGAAGAACTGGCCCAAGAAGAACCGACCTAAGAAAATACCCCCATTGCCGAGATGCTTAAGCAGTGGGGGTATTTCTTTTCGGACTTCTGGATAGATGCAGTTAGCGGCTCTGGAGCCGCTTCAACCACTGACGTAAGGTTGCCAGATCAGGTTGCTGTCCGCCGTAGCGCCAGTTAGTGTAAGCACGAGAAATTGCTTCCGCTGCCTCAGCCTGAGCCGGTCGTTCACGTCGGATCGCTGCCACGTATTCAGCAGGCGTTTGCGCAGGACGCTTGGGCAAGCCCCGCTCACCGAACCAGCGCACCATCTGCTGATAAACCCGCTCTATAGGAGACAGCCGACGCAAGCGGCTGCGATGACGCAGCCAACCAAGACTTAGCCATAGGAGCCAAACAGCGAAGCCCAGGCCAACCAAGATCAAAACGCCCAGAATAGCGCCGCTCCAACCAAAGCTCGTGAACAGCAGCAGCAACCAGCCCAAAAATCGCCCGAGCAGAGCACTTGCCCCGCCAAAGATGTAACCCAGAAAGTCCAGCAAGGGCGGCGGCAACCAACCCGCGACCCAACGCCACAGAACCCGCAAGGGTCCGAAGGTTTCATCGCGATCTACAGAAGCGGGATAGAGATCATGGCCGGGGATGGGGTCAAAAGTAAACCAGCCGGCTCCCGGAAAGAACACTTCTACCAGCGCATAGGCATCGCTATTGCGAACCACATAAAAACCCGTGAAGGGATTAAATTGACCCGGCGCAAAACCAGAGGCTAAGCGACAAGGAATGCCTAACGAGCGCAGCATCACTGCCAGCGTGGTCGAGAAATGATCAGGATAGCCACCTTGATAAGTGAACAAAAACTCAGCTGCCAGATCGTCTTTGGGGTCGAAGTAGGGCAGGTCGGGTTGAACCGTGTAGTGCTGCTTGAGGTACTGAGTCAGGTACAGCGCTTTTTCATAGACCGAGTTCAAGGGCTTGGTAGAAGTTTTGAAAATCTCCTCGGCCCGAGCCTGAATACGCTCGATTGGTGTCGTCTCCGGCAGTTGCAGATAGTAGTCCTGCACCCGCTCCAGATAAATGGGAGAAATTCTAGACAGAGCTGTGCGATCCCGACGAGGAATATTAGAAATGACTGTGTAGGTCAGACCTTCAGGCAAGGCGACAGGCGAGCGCAAGCCGCCTTCTGGATCCAGAGCTAGTTTGCGCGTTGGAAAGTAGATGCGGCTGGGAACAGCCGCTGCGGGGATTAGGTTTGGCAGATTGGCCGCTAGCGTATAAGTCTGGATTACTTCCTCACCAACGCTTTGACCCAGAAAGCTACTGGCAGGGGGTGGCACTTCAAACTGGCTGCTCAGCTCGGGCCGATCGAGGGTAATCGTGTCGTCGTTGCGTGAGATCTCCCAGCCATCGCCGGTATAGCGATCAAAGGCTAAGACCCGCCAAAAGGTTTCCGCTTGGGAGCGCACGCGCAGCACGACTTTGGGGGTGAGTTGGCCTCGCAGGTTCTGATTCATGCGGCTGTTGAAGCCGTAGTAGAACTCGCCGTCCATCTTGCCTGGTCCTTTGGCCTGGCTCTGTTGGCCTTGGCCTGAGCCAGGACCGTTGCCATTCCCTTCACCGGTTTGCTCGTCGAGGCTCTCGCCCCCGCGTGTGTAACCCTGATTCAAAATCCGAGTTTGATCAAAGCGGCCTTGGAACTCAATCGGGGCACTGACCGGCAGTGAACGCAACTGAAAGCCTGGTAGACGCGGCAGACAAGCAAAGATCACTAGGCCCAGCAACACGGAGGCCCCTAGCACCAAGGCCAATTGCTTTAGCGACAGACCCAATAGAGTTGTCCAGGAAGAACGCTGGGCTGGTTTTGCCTTGAAGGAGGGCAGGGACGAGGGCAAGCCTAGACGGGAGCGGTAGTCCAGCACCAGCACCGGCAGTGCCAGCACTAGAAATAGAATCAGCCACAAGCCGAAGACGAGCGTTTCCGAGAGGGTGCCCGCCACGCCCAACAGAATCAGACCGATCACCGCTGAGTAGCCGAGGTCTTTGCGGCGCGGCAGGTCGAAGCTGTGTAACACCTGGAGCTGAATCAGAAGTTGAGCCAGCAGAATGCGAGCGTCTTCCTGCTGCACTAACGCCCTCAGAAAGACGACTAGCATGGCAATCATGCCGATGGCGATGCAGAACTTGACCAGCAGGTTGCGGTCCCGCCTGCGGTAATAGCTCCAGGTTGCGCCTATGACACTGAGCGGGATCGCCCAGAGGCTAGTGGTGGTGCCCAGGACGGTATCGGTGGCGGCAATACCGACTAACACCAGGGCCTGCACCAGGATCCTTAAAGGAATGGATTCCTCGGTAGCAAGGGCAGGCGCGGCCTCCCACTGCTGCTGCCACAAGTCCTTGAAGCTGGGTCTTTTGCGGGGGCGGTTGCCCAGATGGCTGACCATAGTGTTAGTGCTGGCAGATCACCCCACCATTGTGCCCAAGCAGGCTGTCACTGTAGGCCTGTGCAAATGAGAACCGAGCTTGAGGCTTGTAACTTTAGTTCGGCTTGGCGTTGCAGCCACAGGCAGCGCCAGTGATCAACCACCACTTTTGGATAACTAAAGCGCTGGCATTCTTGGCGAATTACCTGCCCCAACCAGTCGAGAACGCGCGAGTCGGTGCAGGATTGAATGCTGCGGGCACAAGCGTCAGCCCAAGCGGCAAATACTCGGTAGCTAATGAATTGCCCACCTCGGTCAGCTCGATGAACAAACAGTTGATGCGGCCAATGTTCAATGCGGCAAATAAGGGATTGGGGAATGCCAAGAAACTGGGCAATTTGCGCAAGGGAAATGCAAAGCTGCGGTTGCAACACTTGGGTTAAGTGCATAGCAGAGGCTTCCAAAAATCTTTTATGGGCTAGTTTTGTGGGCTTGAGGGAGGAGGCAATTCGCCCACAAGCAGCGAATCGCCTCAACAGGTAGCCACGACCCGCCCTGCCCCTGAAGAAGGGCCAGTGATGGTCGATGTTACACTTCCCACCAGCCGCCAGATTGATTAAAGCAATCTGGGGGTCAGTCATCTGGAGTCTGTTAGGGCTCCAGGTGGCGCTAGGGGCAGTGACTACTTAGGCTCAGAGAGTAATCGAGTCGTAGGAAACCTGTCAAGCCTTTGTGTTAACTTTTTTCGATTGGCTTTTGGAGCGTGAGAGCTTTCAGTAGTTCCTGAAATAATTACTTCAGAGGGAAACCGGTAGAGTTCGCGCTTGTAATGTTTTCTAGTTAGTTAGGCGTTTCGGTCAAGCGTTAAAGATTACTCTTCAACACTTGTTCAACCGTCAGATTTAGCTCTGGAAAGGTTTGAGATTGGATTTCCTCAGAACCCACAAATTCTGCGGGTTCGTACCAATCATCGACGAACGTGAGCACAGTGATTTTAGAAATTAGCGGATCTACAATCCAGTATTCGGCAATGCCCAAGACGTTGTATTCAGCATGTTTGGCTCGGTAGTCCGTTTTTTTGGTTGATTCGCTAACCACCTCCACAACTAACAGAGGTGAAGGTTCGTTCAGATCAATCACGGCTTCACGATTTTGCAGACCGCGCCATTGCTCTAAAGAAATTACAACAACATCGGGAATGCGGACGGTGTCCCAGCGATTACCACGGGGGGAACGAACGCCGACTACAGACTGAAGGGCAACCCACTCCCGCCCCAAACGAGCAATCTCAGCATCAAAGCTCCGCTCTAGGAATTTGAGAATTGCACCATGCTTCCCACTCCCCAGGCTCATCGGAATTAGCTCTCCGTTGACCAGTTCATACTGGGTATCGGTGCCATCATCATGCTTCAGGTACTCTGCGAAGGTGAGCCGATTGGTGGTGAGGGCCATGACGAAGTGGAGATGTTGGCTTGTCTCAAGTCTAGCCTTTGAAGAACAGGCTGCATCAATACATAGTTTTCTATTAGGTCGGTAGAGTTGTTAGCTTCATGATTTATTTCTCGCTTGGCCTCTAATTCAGCTGTCTGAGCAATTGCGCTCAAGAACTCTTCTGTCCCCTAGATTTCCTAGTTTCCTTCCGACTCACGATGTTTGTCTAAGTTCTGAGCTTGTAGCCTTTTCAAGAGAATCTCACGAGCAGTTACCTGAAAACCTTGGGGGGCTCGCTGAAGACTGCGCCAGTGTCGAATTAAAACCGCGAAAGAATTAATTCCTCTGAGGGCAAACCAAACCAACCAGTGAATCAACTTCAGAGTCGTGAATATTGAGGGCCGGGTGAACCACTCGTGAACAGCGACCCGTGCCTCATCGAAATAAGCCTCATATTCTTCCACAAGCGGAGCATCATGAAAAGCAGTTGCATTAATGCCATGAATACCACTGACCTGATGGGGCCCGATCTGAATTCGTTCTAAGCAGGCAACTTCAACATGATATAGGTCGTGATAAAAAGTCCACTGCTCGCCCAGCTTAAACGTTGTTATTCCAGTACAGCCCAGGCTCTTTTTGATGCGTCTGGCAAAATCCCAGTACATTAGTGAAAGTCTGATTTTATCCCACAGAACAGGAGCAACGGGATGACCCGAAGAACTTTGGGGAATTGATTCCCGCATCTGGCAAAATTGCATGGGAGCACTGAAACAGAGGGATGTAGTTCGAAGAATTCGAGAATTGGTAGACACCCCTGAAGCACAAAGCCCCACCAGCCCCCAAAGGCAAAAGAAGACTTGTGATCTCTAATAGTTCAAATATCGAAAATAGAGCCCACGTCAGCAGGCAAACAATATACACCTAAAACATAATTTCAACGACAAGCTACTGAAATTAGTACAACTCAGATAACCTCTAGAGCTTGTCTGGATCTTGGTTAGTTTGCAGAAAAACCACTTTCAAAAGTGCCCTAAGCAAAGATCCGATTACCAAACAGTGACTATAAACTGCCAAACCATCGTTCAGTGGCACTCGTTCTAGATATCAGGTACCGGATACTCAGTACGGGATGCCCACTCGCTTCTGCAATGCTACTTTTTGTGTACACAGATCTGGGCTCTATCTTTAGGTAGAGATCGACCTATTTACTTGAGTTTTTATGCCTGTTTTAGCGATGTTTCAATAACGTGGTTTAAACCCCAAAAAGATTATCCGGGTTTCAGTTTTTAACCTTGTATAAAAATAGAATGCCTAAAATTTTAGGCATTCAAGGCATAGCACTACAGTTGCTTTTAGCTGACGCGCAATTGCTCCAAATCGCGCCTCAGTTCTGCTGTGTCACGATACAGCAGGGCCTGAAAACCAAGTTGCTCAGCTGCATCCACATTGACCTGTCGGTCATCCACGAAAATGCATTGCGCTGCAGGACGATTCGCTAAGTCCAAAACCGCTTGAAAAGCAGCAGGTTCTGGCTTGCGATGACGAATATCGCAGGAAACAACGTATTTCTCAAAAAAACGGTCGAGTTTCAGTTTGCGTCGGGCAATTTCATACCAATTGGGATAGTTAGATAGCACCCACAAGGGATAGCCCTGATCAACCAATTCAGTCAACAAACTTTCCATGCCAGGCATAAAGTCAAATGCATCTGTGTAGGCCGTGACCAACGCCTCCGGTGCATCTAAAGTGCGCCCACTTTCAGGGTGGAAAAAGTTCGCTAAAAATTCGGCTTCTGACCGCAGGCCCCGCTCAAACTCTACCCAGATAGTCGGATGCTTCAAAGCTAGTAGTTCTTGAAAGCTCACACCCAGGTGGGCAGGTAGCACCTCATAAAAGGGATCTACCACCACAGTTCCCATCAAATCAAAAACAAACAATGTGTCAGTTGCTACCAAAGTCTTACCGCGCTTCACGAGGTGTTACCTTCTATATGCTGTACGAGCCGGGTTCCTATTGAGTGGGGGCTGAATGATTGAAGCTGAGTCCTTGAGCAAGGTCTATGGCACCGCCACTGCCCTGTCAAATGTAAGCTTCCGGGTTGAACCGGGCGAGATTCTCGGTTTTCTAGGACCCAATGGGGCAGGCAAAACCACGACCATGCGGATTTTGGCTGGCTACCTGAGCGCCAGCAGTGGCACGGCCCAGGTTGCAGGCTTTGATGTCCACAAGCAGTCAATGGCAGTACGCCAGTCTATTGGCTATCTACCCGAGCAACCACCGCTATATCCCGACATGACGGTCCAAGACTTTCTGGACTTTGTGGCGCGCATTAAGCGGGTAGCGGCCAGAGAGCGAACGACCAAAGTTCAGCAAGCTCTAGAGCGCTGCAACCTCACAGGGGTTCGTCGCACCCTGATTCGCAAACTCTCCAAAGGCTTCAAGCAACGGGTGGGAATCGCTCAGGCGCTAGTCCACGACCCACCCGTGATTATTTTGGACGAGCCTACCGTAGGGCTTGATCCCAAGCAGATCAGTGATGTGCGCAATCTGATCAAGTCCCTAGCGGGCAGCCACACGATTATTCTTTCGACCCACATCCTGCCGGAAGTCAGCGCCACCTGTAACCGCGTCGCCATTATCAATCAGGGCCGTATCGTTGCCACTGACACTCCCGAAGGGCTAACTGCTCGTCTCAGCAGCGGCGAGCGTCTAGAACTGGAAGTCTCTGGTGATGCTGAGGCTGTGGCTAGCTGCCTGCAGCAGGTACCCGAACTGCGCTCGTGGCACAGTGAACCCCAGCGCAACGGTCATCTTGTCCTAACGATCACTGGCGAAGCAGGTCAGGAACTCAGCCCCAGAGTCGCAGCCACCCTGATTCAACACGGCTTCAGCTTGTACGAACTGCGCCGCAGCCAAGAGAGCTTAGAGGATGTTTTCCTCAAGCTCACCACCCAGGATGTGAGTGAGACCAAAGAATCAGAAGCCTCTGAGCAGCCTATTGCCGTAGAAGATTGATGAGTGCCGACATGACAGGGACATTACCAAAGACAAGGCGAACAATGCCAGGCCAAGGATTTTTATCCAGCGTCATTGCGATCTATCGTCGCGAATTGCAGTCTTATTTCGGCTCGCCTCTAGCCTATTTAGTGGCCGCTATTTTCTGGCTCCTGGCTGGCTTTTTCTTCACTTCCCTTCTGTTTAACCTTCTACAGAATGCTTCTCTGGCGGACCAACAAGCCCAGGCCAGTGGTGCTGCTGGCCCCAGTTACGATATGGCTTTGATTTTGGTCCAGCAGTTTGTCTCCGTGCTGGGCACGGTTTCGCTGTTTATTCTGCCGTTGTTATCGATGGGACTCTACGCCGAAGAACGCCGTCGCGGCACGCTGGAATTGTTAGCAACCTCACCCATCAGCAGCTTTGCCGTCGCTTTTGGCAAATGGCTGGCCGCCCTGACTTTTTATATTGGCCTGCTCCTACCGCTGCTGGTCTACGAAGGGATCGCGCTTAACGGTGCGGAGCCAGCCGCCAACCCGGTCCTCGTGCTGCTAGCCCACTTGGGTTTAGTGCTGCTAGCGGCAGTGATTCTGTCACTGGGCCTGTGCTTGTCAGCGCTCACCGAGAGCACTTTGCTGGCAGCAGTGGCTACCTTCGGCGTCGTTCTGTTTTTGCAACTGGCCGATGCAGCAGCCGAAAGCTTGGGCGGGCCGGTGGGCGCTATCTTGCGTGGTGTATCGATCTTGACGCCCTTCAACGACTTAACGCTCGGCATTGTCACCACCAGCGGCTTGGTCTGGTTTGCCAGCTTGATCGTGTTGGGTTGGTTTCTGACGGTTCAGGTTGTTGATGGTCTGCGCTTTCAGCGCGGCTAGGCGGAGGAGTCATGAAACGTTCTTTAATCTGGCCCTTTAGCTGGCTACCGATTGCTCTGGTCGCAGGCGGGTTCTGCCTGGGGCTGCTCTTGGTGTTGAAGGTCGCACTGCCTCTAGCGGTTTTGGCCGGATTGCTGCTAGTCGCTCTGGTCTGGGCATTTTTCCACGGCTCGCAGCTTGGTCAATTTTGGGGCAAGCGCTCCACCCGCAGCGGCGCCAATACGCTGGGCTTGACCCTGGTGCTGTTAGCCCTGCTGGCAGCCGTTAATGTCCTGGCCGTGCGCTACTCAACCCGCTGGGATCTGAGCGAGAACCAGCTGTTCACCCTCTCGCCTCAGACACAGCAAGTGCTGCGCGATCTCAAACAGCCCATCAAAATCTGGGCCTTTAATAGTGACACCAATCCCAATCTGCGCCGTCGTTTAGAGCAGTACCAGCGCGTCAATCCACGACAAGTTCAGTACGAAATTGTTGATCCCAAGGCTAAGCCAGATCTAGCCCGTCGCCTGGAGTTCACTCAGGAGCAACCGCTGGTGATCGAAAGCGGCGAGCAACGTCGCAGCTTTGCCAGCCTCAGCGAATCGGAGCTCACCAGCAACATTGTGCAAATTACGCGCAATCGCCAGACGAGCCTCGCGGTCCTACAGGGACATGGCGAACGCAGCTTCGATGCACCAACTCAAGACGGCCTTTCCCAGGCAGCAGCAGCCTTGGGCCGGGAGGGTTACAACCTCACTCCACTCAATCTGATCACCAGCAAAGCAGTTCCCTCCGGCACCGATCTCCTGCTGCTAGCCGGTCCGCGCCAGCCACTCTTAGCCGGTGAAGTAGCAGCGCTCCAGGCCTATCTCAAGCAAGGCGGCAAGCTGCTGTTGCTAGCTGAGCCCAGTACCAATCCCGGCCTGGATGCCCTGCTTAAGCCCTATGGGGTTCAGCTCCAGCCTAACCTAGTGATTGACGTGGCTGGTGCTCAGTTGGCTGGCGGCGGGCCAGATATTCCCATCGTCACGCAGTTTCCGCCTCACCCAATTACCCGAGAGTTTGCAAACTCGGGAGTTATCTTTGCCCACAGTCGTTCGCTCACCCTGACGGAAGTGCCCGCAATTGAGGCCCAGCCACTTTTGCAATCCACAGCTCAGAGTTGGGGCGAGAAAGATTACACGCAAACCCTGGAGTTCACGCCCGGTCGCGATCTTCAAGGTCCTCTGAATTTGGCCGTGGCGATCAGTCAGCAGACAGGCAATAACGCTCCCCGTCCTCAACTGGTTGTCTTCGGTAGCGTAGATTTTGCAGCCGATGCCTTTTTTGGCAACTCACGGAACGGCGACCTGCTGCTGAATGCGGCCAACTGGCTAACCCGCAGTGATGACCTGCTCACGATCCGTCCCAAAGAACCCAAAAATCGCCGCCTGGTATTAAATGGGGGTCAGCAGAACGCAGTCGCAATCGTTTCCCTGGTTCTGTTGCCGCTACTGGGCTTCCTAGCCGCAGGCTGGCTCTGGTGGCAGCGCCGCTAAAGGCGGGACGCCGCTAAAGTCTTTATCCCGGCTCAATCAGAGTTCTCGCTCTGATTGAGCCGGGATAGGCATTCGATGGTTTAAGCAAACCTCCGAGACTCAGATGAGATTCAGATTCAGCTGGGTCTGGTCTGAGAAAGCCAAAGCTATGTTAAATTAAGTGTAGTCGTTACGAGTTTGCCTTAGGAGGCACGGTGGTCGAAATGAATGCGACTGAAACGCCCGGAAATGCCCGTGTTGAGAACCTGGTCATTATTGGCTCCGGACCGGCTGGATACACCGCAGCCATTTATGCAGCGCGAGCCAATCTAAAACCCATTGTCTTTGAAGGGTTTCAGGCCGGGGGTCTGCCCGGGGGTCAGCTCATGACCACCACGGATGTCGAAAACTTTCCCGGCTTTCCAGAAGGCATTCAAGGTCCGCAACTGATGGACCGCATGAAGGCTCAAGCCGTGCGTTGGGGGGCGGAGCTACATACCGAAGATGTCACTCATGTAGATCTCAGCCAGCGTCCCTTCCGGGTTCGCTCCGAAGAGCGCGAAATCTATGCCCACAGCATTGTCATCGCCACTGGCGCTACCGCCAAGCGTCTGAATCTGCCCAGTGAGGGCTACTACTGGAACCGAGGCATCTCCGCCTGTGCTATCTGCGACGGGGCTACGCCCATGTTCAAGAACGTAGAACTGGCCATCGTGGGTGCCGGAGACACTGCCGCCGAAGAAGCGCTCTTTCTGACCAAGTACGGCTGCAAGGTGCACATGCTGGTACGGAGTAACCAGATGCGAGCCAGCAAAACCATGCAGGACCGCGTGATCAACCATCCCAAAATCGAGATCCACTGGAACTCTCGTCCCCTCGACATATACGGTGATGACCAGCAGATCCGGGGCATCAAGCTTGAAGACACCACGACTGGCGAAAAACGCGAACTGCCCATTGGCGGTCTGTTCTATGCCATCGGTCACACTCCCAATACCAGCCTGTTCCAAGGCCAGCTAGATCTTGATGAAGTAGGCTACATCAAGACCCAGCATGGCTCGGTAGAAACCAATGTCCCCGGTGTTTTTGCCGCAGGTGATGTCCAGGATCACGAGTACCGTCAGGCAATCACAGCAGCAGGAACGGGCTGTATGGCTGCCCTTCTGGCTGAGCGTTGGCTCTCAGTTCAAGGTCTGATTGAGGAGTACCATCAGTCAGTCGAGGCCACCATCGAAGCCTCTTATATGCCCCACGGCGCGTCTGACCTGGAAGTAGACACCCCGGCGCAGAGCACCCCAGAAGCAAGCACCTCAGAAACGAGCACGGCAGCAGCGGCTGCAACTGCTACGACTGCTGATAGCTTCAAAGCTGATGCCACGCATTATGTGGGTGGCTACGCCTTACGACGGCTTTATCACGAGAGCGACAAGCTAATTGTTGTGAAGTATGCTTCGCCCACTTGCGGTCCCTGTCATACGCTCAAGCCCATCCTGGAGAAGCTAGTCAACAACTACGAAGGTCAGCTGCACTACATCGAAATTGATGTGACTGAAGACCCAGAAGTTGCTGAGGCTGGGGGCGTCCGGGGCACTCCCACAGTTCAGTTCTTCAAGCACAAAGCCAAGGTTGGCGAAATGGTCGGCATGAAGATGAAGTCTCAGTACCGCACCACGATTGAGCAGCTTCTCTAGAGCTGCCAGCTCTAATTCTTGTTCTTGAAGGACATTGCTAAGCCCTGGTCGTTAGTCCGACCGGGGCTTTTGTGTCACTTCAGTTTGAGCTGCAGCTTGAGTTGTCCTACGATTCAGGTCATTCAGGCTTTGTCTGAACAAAATTTGTTACATTCTGTGTGTAATCCCCGGCTTTAATTGCCAGCACTGTCGTGACTGATTCCCTACCCCAAACGCCTCAACCCGAGGTGCCCAAGCCCGAAAATTCTGCGTTGCCAGAAACCGCAAGCTCTGAGGCTCTAAGCTCAGAGCCTAAAGACAGCTATGTCAAGCTTGCCATGCGCAACATGGTCAAAAAGCGTGGTACCTCGCTATTTCACTTTGCTCTAACGACCTTTGGCGTCCTTGCTGCCCTGGTTGGTCTTTCTGTTGCCTTTCACTAAGTAGTCCTAAGCACAAAGTGTCCCGTAAAATCTCTGTGAAGATGGGGCAGGTTCAATTAACCGGGATAGACTACCGGCATGGGGCTTCCCAGCGATACCCGTTCAGTAATGCCCTCTTCTATGTCAACTCTGGCGACAGCAGTTGAGCTCAATTTAGAAACCAACGAGCCAACGCCGATTTCACAAGAGCAGTGGAAAGACTGGTTTCAGACCTGGCTGGAGGTGCTTGCGCCTGACCTCAACAGCCAGAAATGTTATGAGCTGTCCCTCCGCCTGACGGATGATCTCGAAATTCAAACTTTCAACCTACAGTATCGAAGTCAAGACCGCCCAACCGACGTGCTAGCCTTTGCCGCGCTAGAAGCTGAGGTTCCCGAGGTATTTGAGCTAGACGAGCCGCTCTACTTGGGCGATCTATTGATCTCGGTGGAAACAGCTGAGCGACAGGCCCTTGAGCGTGGCCACTCACTGACTTGGGAGCTGGCCTGGCTGGCAGCTCATGGTTTACTGCATCTGCTGGGATGGGACCACCCCGATGAGCCCAGCCTGGAGCGAATGCTGGAACAGCAGGACCGCTTGTTACAGGCGACTTCCCTGCATTCCGATTGCTGTCCTACATCTTGAATGCCTTGCTGAACCTCGATCTCGATAGCCCCCCTATGTCGTCCACTCCCATGTCGACTCAGTTACCCACCACCGAACCTCGGTCGCAGCAGGTCACACCTGGGACTGGCCTCCGGCAACTGGCATGGCAGGTTGCGCCCACGTTGTGGAGCAGCTTTCGCTATGCCTGGGCAGGCATCAGCTACGCCTGTGTGACTCAGCGTAACTTTCGAGTTCATCTCATCGTTGGCAGCTTGGCAATTGGGCTAGGCGTTTTTCTGCGCTTGGCAGCAGTCGAGATGGCCGTCATTGGCCTGACTATCGGCGCGGTCTTGGCAATGGAGTTGCTAAACACAGCCCTGGAAGCAGTGGTGGACTTAACGGTTGGCCAGAGCTTTCACCCCCTCGCCAAGGTTGCCAAGGACTGTGCAGCTGGAGCAGTGCTGATTGCCGCCTTTAGCGCTTTGCTAGTGGCCGCTTCACTGTTGCTGCCGCCACTGCTCCGGGTAGTCCTTAGCAACTCGTAGAACGGCAGGTCAGACAGATTAGGCGGGGCACGATGCAGCTGTACCTCATCCGTCATGGCTTAGCAGGAGAGCATGGTTCCTACGCCAACGATGCCGAGCGTCCGTTGACGCCGGAAGGCCAGCGCAAAACTCGTGCCTGTGCTAAACGTCTAGCGACCTTAGGCACTTCCTTTCAACTAATCCTCACCAGTCCTCTAGTCCGAGCTAGGCAGACTGCTCAAATCTTGCAAGAGCAAGGGTTATCAACTCAGTTGCAAGACTTTGCTCTGTTGGCTCCAGGGGGCAGTTTCCCGGCTTGGCTGGAGTGGCTCCAGCAGTGGCAGGCCAATCAGGCCAGAAACTCACAGGTTGGGAATTTGGCGCTAGTGGGGCACAATCCGGACTTAAGCGACTGGGCAGAGACCCTGATCTGGGGTGAAGCAAGAGGCGTTTTCGTGCTTAAGAAAGCTGGGGTGATCAGCCTGGAGCTACCGGATTCTGGCTCTCCCGTCGGGCGCAGCCTACTTACGGCGCTGCTAACACCTAAGGTTTTGGTGTCCTGATCACTAAGGTCTGCCCCAGTCTCTGTAACAATTCCTGTAACAGAGTGGGGCAGTTTGCGAATGAAGGGACCGATTTTTGCTATCTGTGAATAACACTTACACTGGAGGCTCTCTGCCATGACAACCAGCAAAGGCCCGATCCAAACTGGCAAGAAACCCTATCCTTTCCGTACCTTCTGGGCTCTACTCCTACTCGCAGGCAATATCTTAGTCGCCCTAATCTACTTCAGAATTCTCAATATCTAGGTCTCGCTAGAGAGTAGAGTTACGGTCTAAATCAAGCTTGCTCAGGATCGATCTGTTTCCAGGTCAACCTTGAGCAAGCCTGAACTTTGTTTAGCTCGACAGTAACAGCACAATCAGCAAGAGGGCTACACCAAAAGCCAACAGAAATGGCAAACTATCCGCTGAGCCTGCAAGCGGATTGGTTGGTAACATTTGAAATCCGAACGCTAAAACGACAAGCAAGAGCAGTAGAGCAGGGTCAATTCCAAACAATGCACCAGCACCTCACGCTTGCGGAATGGTTTGACGTGCGTGCACCCTACGGTTTTGAATGCCCCTACCCTAGCTCGTTTACCCAGACCTAGCCAGTTAAAGAACTAGTTAAAGACAGCTGATCTATGGATTGCCAAAGCAGCTAGCCTGGGTTGGTGCTTTGACGCTTGGAGGCGTGTGTTTGCATCGACTAGAGGATTAATCTAACTGAAGGCTAGCCATTGCCCAAGCAAGATAGCTAGCACTCACAGCCGTTGCTGAGAGCGCCACAACCTCCGGTTCCGCGTAGGGATGCAGTGCTTTCAGCCGAGCTTCTAGCTGAGCATAGCGAGTGCGCAGCGTCTTAACCAAAATCAAGTGCTCGGTCGCAACTTCCAACTTGCCCTGCCAGCAATAGGTTGAGGTCATTGCTGGCAAGACTTGGACGCAGGCTGCTAGTTTTTCAGTTACCAGAGTTTCCGCCAGAGTCTGAGCTGTTTCAACCTCTGGAACTGTAGTCAGAACCACCAGCAGTTCCTCAAGAGGGAGTTTCAGACGGAGCCTCCTCCTCACTCGACGTAGTGGTGGCGCGTTGCTCGCGCTTCTTGCGGTCTGCTTTCAGGATGTCGTCCATGACTTGACGAGCTTGAGCAACCTTCTCTAAATTGGTCCGGTAAAGGTCGAGGTCTTTAGTGAGCTTGTCGTCTGGTAGCTTAAGGGCTCCGCTGACTTGGTTGATCATGCTCTTGCGCTGACCGTCGTCGGCCATAGCTTGCGAGTCTCCCTGTTGCAGCAGGGCAAATAAGCCAATCGCGAACAGACGGCTGTACCGGAATTTTGGGTTACCCGCCACCGATTGCAGTAAGTTTTGCAATTCGCTCAGCTCAGCCTCAGTGCTCTCGAGCCGGGTGAGCAGGGTCAGAGTTTCTGCCGAGCGTCGGTCTGCGAGTTCCAATAACCGGCTGGCATCCTGCCGCAGTTGATTGGGATCCAACTCTAGAGATTGGGTCAGCGCGTTGAAGATGGGTTCCCGTTCAGATTCAGGACGGTAGCCCTGCATGAACTGCTCAAAGGCAGTTACCATACCCAGAGCAAAGATCGGGTCGTAGCGAAAGTCAGTGTTGACGAGCAGCAAATGCAGCTCAACCGTTAGCTCTTCCACTACCCGGCGGTAGACGGAGTTGATTGGGCGAACGTACGCTTTACAGAAGGCTCGCTTGGTATCGGAAACCGTGCGGATGTTGTTCACGGGGGCAAGTTTGGAGTTCACGGGTTATATGCAGATTGTTCTATTGTCTAGCCTGCATGGATCAGCAGCAAGGACTTGGGGAGTAAATCCGCCCACTCTTCGCTTCTTTTGAGTCTCTAAAGTTCAAATTAAGTCAGCGTTCACCTAAATGGAATGCGAGGGAATACTGACCTCTAATGCCTTCCAAGCTCGGCCCTGCGTCCCTTTTTGCTGCCCTGAAATGCCTGTGAGCCCCACTATTTTGATTGTGGATGACCAACGAACTAGCCTCAGCACGCTGGAAGCTCTGCTGAGCCCCGAGGGTTACCAGCTATTTCCGGCGAGTAGTGGTGCAGCGGTGTTTGAGGTGCTAGAGCAAATGATCCCAGAGCTGATCCTGCTGGACGTGATGATGCCCGGCATGGATGGCTATGAGGTCTGTCAGCGGATTCGCACCGATAAACGCTGGCGAGACATCCCCGTGATCTTTATTACCGGCTTAGACGACTTTAAAGCCCGTCTTCAGGGGTTGGAGGTTGGGGCCGATGACTTTATCTCTAAGCCCTTTCAAGCAGTCGAGTTGCTGGCCAGAGTCCGCAATACGCTGAAGTTGAACCACTACCGCCGTCAGTTGGGCGAGCGCCAGAAATTTGAATGGGCGGTGATGAATTCCGACGACGGCTTCGTGCTGCTCGATGGAGACGGTCGCTTGCAGTTTGCGAACCCCACTGCCCGCCACTACCTAGACTTAGCTGGTGATGAGGCTTGGCAGGGCAAAGCGCTCTTCGATTGTTGCCAAGGGCGATTTCTGATTCGACCCGAGACCACTTGGCAGGAAATCTCAAACCAGGACAGTTTTATTCTGAGTCTGATTCGGCCAGAAACTTCCTTGAGCAAGGAACTGTGGCTACGGCTATCTGCTCAGAGGATGCAAGGTCCAGAGGTGGGCTGGCTACTTCACTGCCGAGATGTGACCGTGCAGCAGTTAGAGCGTCGGCAGCAGGCTGTGTTTGCGACGCTGATTCAGCACAAGATGCGAACGCCAATGAATGGCCTGCTTATGTCGCTGGCGATGCTGGGCTTGGATGGGCGAGATTTCACGCCAGAAGAAAGCGCCGAAATGGTCGCCATTATGAAGGAGCGGGCCACCTGCGTTCACCGCCAACTGGAGAATATTTTTTCCTACTTAGAGTTCACGGGTAGCTATCAAGGACCAGACCCGGCAACAGTTGCTGATATCAGTTTGATTGCTCGACAACTTTATAGCGAACTTTCAGTTGCAGAACTTCAACTTTCGGTGGCCGACGCTTTGACTGAGGCAAGACCAGAAGCTCCCCAGAAATTGGCTCTACGTCGCACCTCACTGGAAGTGATTCTGATGGAGCTGATGGAGAATTCAGTGAAATTTCACCCTCAGCATCAGCCCAGACTAGCCGTTGAGATCACCCCCGTCTCTGATAAACAGGTTCGCTTGAGCGTGAGTGATGACGGGCCGGGCATTCCTTCAGAGCTGCGTGCCCGTATTTGGGAGCCCTTTGTGCAGGTAGAGAAGTATTTTACGGGTCAGGTGCCAGGGCTAGGGCTGGGGCTCGCCACAGTGGCAGAGCTAGTTTGGGCCGCTGG
Organism: Leptolyngbya sp. FACHB-261; assembly: GCF_014696065.1. Lineage (NCBI taxonomy): Bacteria > Bacillati > Cyanobacteriota > Cyanophyceae > Leptolyngbyales > Leptolyngbyaceae > Leptolyngbya > Leptolyngbya sp. FACHB-261. Next base: position 434,389 of record NZ_JACJPL010000018.1, read on the forward strand.
CGGCAACTGTCGCGCTCAATCGGGCTCCCCGTTCTCCGGCCAAGCTGGTCTGACTATCGTCCTGGATCTACCATTGCAATAAGCTGCAATTAAGATAAGTACCAAGACTGGCAAGCTACATTTGGTACTATTCCTCACGCTATTGGTTTACAAATCTGGATTGAGGCTATAACTGGTTATCCGCCAAGCTGGGATCAGTGTTTTAACACTGAGTTAACTGAGCAGAGGGAACTCAATAGCTTTCCGGAGGGGTGCCAATACCTCACAACCTGACTCTGGATGATGATGCAGGCGATGTAGGTATTGCACGATTAGCGCTGTGGATTATTGATGGACAGCAGGAAAGGTGCAGAAAGCAAGCTAATCCGTCGGCCAGGAATTTCTCACCGGGCTGGAGCTGATTTGGAACCTCTAGAGGCTGCGCTCCAGCAAGCAGAGAAGCTGCTGCAGGAGCGAGACACCCAACTTAGGGCTTACTACCAGAACACACCGCTCCCTACCTATACCTGGCAACGGCAGGGGGATGTTCTAATTCTGACTGACTACAATCGGGCGGCTTTAGAGTTTACAGGGGGAGCCGTTGTCAATTCAATTGGCAAAAAAGCCCATGAACTCTATCGAGACACCCCAGAAGTTTTAGAAGCGCTCAACCAATGCTTGACGGAGCGAGTGACGCTAAAGCGAGAGCTGCAATATCGGTTAGCCTCTACTGATAGTTCCAAGTGCTTATCAGTAAGCTACATTTTTATACCGCCTGATTCAGTAATTGTGCAGACAGAAGACCTTACTGAACGGACGCGGATAGAAACAGCTTTAGAGGCAAGCGAACAAAGATTTTGGGCAACTTTTGACCAGGCAGCTGTTGGCATTACACACACTGATGTGAATGGGCGATGGCAATTTGTCAATCAGAAGCACTGTGAGATTCTTGGGTATACGCGGGAGGAGTTGCTGACTCTGCAGCTAGAGGATATCAGTCACCCTGATGACCTTGAACGCGATCGCCAATATACGGCTCAACTCCTGGCCGGTGAGATCTCATCTTTCTCAATGGAGAAACGCTATATCCGCAAAGATGAGGCTCAAATCTGGGCTAACCTAACTGTTTCCTTAGTACGAGATGTAGTAGGTAATCCTCAGTATTTAGTGGGGATTATTGAAGACATTACACCGCGTATTCTTGCCAAAGCAGAACTGCAAGCGATGTGCGCTCAGGTTCGAGAACTTAACGCCAATCTTGAGCACCAGGTGCAAGAGCACACCGCTCAAATACAACAGGCGTCTCAGTTTGAAGCGGTTCTCAAGCGAATTACGGATGCAGTGCGAGATAGCTTAGACGAAGCTCAAATTTTGCAAACGGCAGTGCGAGAGCTCGGGTTAGCGCTCAACGCCTCTCGTTGTGATACTGGCCTATATGACCTTGAGCAAGGGACATCAACCATCTGTTATGAGTACAGCCCTTGTGCTCCATCCTCTATAGGACGGGTGGTCTGGATGAGAGATTTTCCAGCCGTTTATCCACAGCTCCTTCAAGGTCAATATCTTCAACTTTGTGAGATAGTTCCTAACCCGGTTCGACCCGACCAGACTTTTCTAATTCTGGTTTGTCCGATGTCAGACCATCACGGGGTTGTGGGTGATTTGTGGCTGTTTCGGCACCCGAAGCAGGGCTTTCGAGAGCTCGAAATTCGGTTGATGCAACAGGTGGCCAATCAATGCGCAATTGCCATTCGTCAGGCTCGCCTTTATCAAGCAGCTCAGGTTCAGGTGGTTGAACTGAAGAAAGTCAATCAGCTCAAAGATGATTTTCTCGATACGGTTTCCCATGAACTGCGAACCCCAATTGCCAACATGAAAATGGCAATTAAGATGTTGCAGATTGCCAGTTCTGACGAACAACGCCAGCGTTATTTGCAGATTTTGCAAACAGAATGTAACCGTGAAGCTGACTTGATCAACGAGTTATTGGACCTGCAACGGCTTGAAGCCGGAGCTGAGTTACTGGAGTTAGAACCTTTGCATTTGCAGCAGTGGCTGCCACCAGTTGTGGCTCCGTTTCAGGAGCGAGCGACCAGTCGAGAGCAGTGTTTACAGGTCAGGGTTGCTCCAGATCTACCCGTGTTGCCAACCAATCCTTCTAGCCTTGAGCGCATTGTGGCTGAGCTTCTCAACAACGCCTGTAAGTACACTCCACCGGGCGGTACGATTACGGTCAGCGTAGCCCCGAAGCCAAACACTTTAGGCTTGCGTCCTTACTCAGCTAAAGTCGTTGAGCTGAAGGTGGTCAATTCCAGCATGGACATTCCAGCCTCTGAGCTGGTGCATATCTTTGAGAAGTTCTATCGAATTCCCAGCAGCGATCCCTGGAAGCAGGGGGGAACAGGTTTAGGGCTGGCCCTGGTCAAGAGACTAGTGGAGCAGATCGGCGGCCAAATCCGAGCCAAAAGTCAAGCCAATGAAACTAGTTTCACCGTCGAGTTGCCATGCGTTAGCTAATCGGAAACCATCAAGGCTCTAGACCCATCCAACTAGTACCAGCCGTGCGCTTGGACCTGTCTCAAATTACGCCGCAGGATAACCAATTTTCAGCAGGGTCTGACGCAAAGTTTCCTCTGATTGGCTCGTTTCTACCTGGACTAATTTAGTTTTAGGGTCAGCCTGAACCGTTGCGGCTGGATCAAGCTTTTGAATCGCACTGGTTACAGTTGCAACACAAGCAGAACAGGCTAAATCGGGCACTTTGAGTTGAATCATAATTAAGTCATTCACTCTTTTTTGACCTTGTTTCTGATCTTGAAGTTTCCAGGCTGCTGGAGAGTCAAGAGTTTTTCTGCGCGGGGTTGCAATCCTGTCTACTAACCTGCTTTTTAACGCCACGTCATTGCCATTTTGCGCAGCTTTTGTACGGTATCGACTACTGCAACGGCAACTTGATCAACTTCTTCGGTGGTGTTGAAGCGGCCTAAGCCAAAGCGCAGTGCAGCGTGGGCTTCCTGGTCAGTTCGACCCAACGCCTTGAGTACGTGGGAAGGAGCCACTTCAGCTGAGGTGCAGGCAGAACCCGAAGAAAGCGCAACCACTTGGCGCAGCCCGATCAACAGGGCTTCACCATCCACCCCACCAAAGCAAACATTGAGGTTACCGGGCAGGCGTTGGCCGGGATGGCCGTTAAGTTTGAGGTCGTCTAGAACCTGGAGTTGCTGCCAAAGCTGCTCCCGTAAACTAGTGAGCCGAGCAGCTTCACTTTCAAGTTCCAGCATCGCCAGTTCGACCGCTTTGCCTAGGCCAGCAATCTGGGGCACGAACAGAGTGCCTGAGCGCAAACCGCGTTCGTGACCACCACCATGCATCTGAGGCGCTAGCTTGACCCGTGGATCGCGACGACGCACGTAAAGCGCACCAATACCCTTAGGTCCATAGACCTTGTGGGCCGTCAACGACATCAAGTCAATGTTCTGAGCTTGCACATCCAGCGGAATTTTGCCGACTGCTTGAGCAGCATCAGTGTGAAAGAGCACGTTGTGCTGCTTAGCCAAGGCTCCGATTTGCGTTAGTGGCTGCAGAACACCGATTTCGTTATTGGCAGCCATCACTGAAATCAGCACAGTATCGGGTCGAATTGCTTGCTCTAGGGCCCGTAAATCGATCAGCCCTTGGCTATCAACCCCTAATAAAGTCACCTCAAAACCCAAGCCCTGCAAATAGTGCACAGGGTCAAGCACGGCATTATGCTCAGTGGTCACACTGATTAAATGACGCCCCTTACTGAGATAAGCCTCCGCCACACCTTTAATCGCCAAATTATTGGCTTCAGTTGCACCACTGGTGAAGATAATTTCCTCTGGACTGCAATTAATTGCTGCCGCTAGGGTCTCTCTCGCCTGTGTCACAGCCGCTTCCGCCTCCCAGCCGTAGACATGGGAGCTGCTCGCTGCATTACCAAACGCATGGGTGAAGTAGGGCAACATCACTTCCAACACGCGAGGATCCGTGGGGGTAGTGGCGTGGTGGTCCAGGTAGATAGGTCGGGACGGCAGAGATGAGCCCATTTTCACAACGGATTGGTCGATAGAGGGCGCTTCGTTATTGTACTGACCCGGCTCAAGCCACCTCAGCGTCACTCACGGCTAGCTATTAAAAGCCGTGAGCTAACGAAATTGTGGGCTTGTCAAGTGATCACGTTTAACACTCAAACTAACCAAAATCATTGACATAGAACATGAATCCGGAGGTTATGTCGTTTGGACTACAAATCTTACTGAGGGCAGTTGATAAATGTGTGTCTTGGTGTAGCCCAGAATACGGGCGGATTTGAGTGAGGAGTGTGAGTTGTGAAGGCATTCAGGCATTGTCCACGAATTCTACTGGCTCTCTGCCTCCTGGGGTCAGGTCCATTGGCGCTAGGCAGCCCTGCCTCGGCTAGCGAGATTGAAACCAGCCAAACTCTGGAGCAACTTAATCAATACAGCCTGGAGGGAACTGGCTCGGCCCTTAGCCCAGTGTCTAACTCAACTTCTGAGCTAGTGACAGCGGATACAGAAGCGGCGCAGGTCACCTCAGTGTCTCAGCTTTCCGACGTTAGACCCACCGACTGGGCCTTCCAAGCCCTGCAGTCGCTGGTCGAGCGCTATGGCGTGATTGCAGGCTATCCCGATGGCACCTTCCGAGGCAACCGCGCCCTCACTCGCTATGAGTTTGCTGCTGGTCTAAATGCCGCCTTAGATCGGGTGAATGAGCTGATTGCTGCAGGCTTAGCTGACAAAGTCTCCCGTGAGGATTTGGCGACACTACAACGGCTACAAGAGCAGTTCGCCGCCGAGCTAGCAACTCTACGCGGTCGGGTAGACAGCCTGGAAGCGCGCACAGCCGAGCTAGAGGCCAATCAGTTCTCCACGACAACCAAGCTCAACGCCCTAGCCTGGTTTAATTTCACCGGCGCCAGTGCTGATGGGACCATACGCGCAGAGGGCAACGACGCCTTCACAGCGGCGCGGACGCCACCTGATAACCGGGCAGCCGTTCGACGCATCGACGAAGACCCCAATGTCATCTTCAGTTCACTGGTCTGGCTGACCTTAAACACGTCATTCACCGGCAAAGACAACCTGATCACGCAACTTGCCTTCAGTGACGCTGGCCTTGGCTCTCCCGCTAATCTCTACGTCTCTGGGGGGCTGTACAACACCTGGGGTACACCCTTCACCGACCAGATCGCCTCGGATGCAGCGGTGGACGACAGACGGGTGATCCTGCGTGAACTGGCCTATGACTTTCCGATCTTCGGCAATGGTCGACTAGTCATTGGCCCCCGGGTCAACTGGTATCGCTACTTTGACGGCAACCGCTTCACATTCTTCTTGACCGGCGCTGGCAGCTTCAACTCTAGCGGCAGCACTCTGCTCAACACGATTGACCGAGGGGCTGGTGCGGTCGCGATCTTGCCCATTGGGGAGCAGTTTGATGTGCGGGTTGGCTATCTGGCGGAGAATAATGAGTTTCTACCCGCCAGTCTGGGCTATGGTTCTGCCAGCAGAACCGATCAAGGTTTGTTTAGCGGCACGAACACGCTCACCGCTCAACTGACCTACTCGCCCAGCAACAACTTTGGCCTCAGGCTGATCTACAACCGCCTGAATATTCAACCGATTTTTGGGCAGATCGGTGGCGCAACCGGTGAACCGATCTACGGTCTTGCAGATGGTGGTGCCAATCCGATTACGGGAGTGGGAATTCCCCTCAACGACTCTAGTGGTCACGCCTTCGCGGTTAGCCTTGACTGGCTAATCACACCGGGCTTCGGCATTTTTGGGCGCTACACCTATGGCAGTGTCGAGTTAGACCGCGTCGGTTTTGGCAGTCGGGGGCTCAATTCCCAGTCCTACCAAGTTGGTTTGGCCTTCCCCGATCTGTTCAAGCCAGGAGCACTGGCAGTACTCACAGCGCTGGTGCCCTTCAGCGTGACTCGGGGTCAGGAGTTCTTAGTCTCTGGGTTCGGTGACGGGGGTAAGCAGTACGACATTGAGCTTTCTTACTTCCTGCCGCTAACCGACAATATTGCGATCGTGCCGTCCTTCTACGCGATCATCCATCCCAACAATTTCGATAGCAATCCTGCCGTCTATGTCGGCAACCTGCGAACTCAATTTAGTTTCTGATCGGTTTCTAAAGCTCAATTTTTGAGGGCGAATGCTTAAGTCAAAGCTTGAGAACTAAGCTCTGAGAACTAAGCCCTTAGAACAGCTTTGAAGGTTTGGAGGTGAGAGAGCCAGGACGAGCGTAGGTCAATGATCTGCGCTCATTTATTTTTCTAGGTCAACTTTTTTTGAAGTCAATTCTTGAGGTCAGTTTTGGAGTCGACGGACACTCCCAGCTCAGTCAAATTCAAGGCATAACCAGCCACCACTAGATAAACCTGAGCAGCAACCCGTCCCACACAACGGCTCAGCTCTCCCAGCCGGTCCCGAAAGCGACGGCCCAGCTCATAGGCGGGCACTATCCCCCAACCAGTTTCCTCTGCTACCAGAATCACCGTTGCCGGACTGGCAGCCAATGCCGCTACCAACTCATCACGGGTCTGCTGCCAAACCAGTTCATCTTCGTCCAAACGATTAGCCAACCAGGTGCCAAGGGAATCGACCAGCCAGCAGGTTTGGGGCTGGGCTGAGCGCAGCAGTTCGGCAAGGTCATGGGGAGACTCTAGAGTTTGCCAATGGGGCGGTCGCCGCTGGCGATGCTGCTCTAGACGCGCAGTCCACTCTGGGTCACTGGGGTCAGCTTTAGCCGTAGCAACATAGATGACAGGCTGTCGATTCTGCTTAGCCCAATGCTCCGCTAGGCGCTCAGCCCACTCACTTTTGCCCGAGCGAGTCGGTCCCGTGACCAGGATGCAGTTCAATGCTTCTTAACTCCTTGCTTTGCAAGTTTCGTATTCCTTCTGCAAATCTGGGTACATTTAATCAAGGATCTAGACAGTGAAATCCCTGATTTTTCATCTTGCTCTAGAAAAGAGCAGAGCCCCGAGAACTCACTCAGGCAATCCAAGCTCAGAAAACTAAAGGATGGCGACGGCAGGTGCTGATCCGAAACCGATCCAGGCAACACGGACTGAAGCGCATTGAAGTAACTCTTCAACAGCTCGAGGTACGCGAGATCCTCGGGGATTCCTCAGAGCCACCCCTGCGCTCTGCTGCCGTTGAGGAACCTGCCATTGAAGGAGCGGCGCCTACTGAGGCGATGCTGGCTGAAGTAGCGCTGGTTACAGAGCTGCCCCTGTCGGCCATTGCCACGGCCATTCCCAGCTTCGTCCCTCAGTCTCAACCGACGATTGCACCCATGCATCTGCAGGACAGCCCTGAGGCCCCTCTGCTGCCTCGCACGTCCTTAGGATCCCTAGCTAAGCGCTCCCGGAATTCCACCAATCCTCTGCTCGCCGCCAGCTTGATCGAGACACTGCGAGGTCGCGTACTGGCTTGGCAGGCGGAATTAACTCAGCTTGCGCAGCAGGCCCACGCTTTACACAATGAAGGCCCACTCCTTGATGGTTGGCTAGAATCCTACGAACTGCCAGGGGTGCGGGTAACGGAGCCTCAACTCCAGTCAGATACAAGACCCGGCTGGCAGCAACGCTACCGGTTGCGTGGCATTGATGAACAGGGCAGAAATTGGTGCCGAGATTGCCCTCCGGATCAAGTGCCATCTGCGAGTCTGGCTATTGCCCGTGCGCAGAAGCTACGGCACCTGCTAAGCCGTCAGCACGAACTCGAAGACCGCTTAGCAAACCTAGCCGAGGAATTGATCACCCTGCTAGCGCAGACGAGCCAGTAGGATCAGCCAGCTAGGACGGGCCAGAGGGCTGTTTGCTGGGGATAAACCACACGTAAATCCTAGGGACAAACCCGAGAGGTATTGGGCAGAGCTACGGGCTGGCATAAGCTTAGAGCATGGCTCGCTCCCAACTAAAGCAACTTGCATCCTATCTGGCTCCTCACCGGCGTCAGCTTCTTTTGGGCACCGGTGCCCTTTTAATCGTCAACATTATTGGCGTTTACGTTCCCTGGCTGATCAAGGAGAGCGTTGACACCCTAGAAGTTGCACAAAATGCCGAGACACTCCTGCATCCGGTTTTGCTGGTTCTGGGGCTAGCTTGTCTGATGTGGGTGATCCGTATGGCCTCCCGCATCTGGCTGTTCGGCATGGGACGGCAGGTAGAATTCGATCTCAAGCAGAAGATCTTTAATCACCTGCTGACCATGGAACCGGCCTATTTCACCGCTTCCTCGGCTGGAGATCTGATCAACCGCGCTACCAGTGATGTTGACAATATTCGGCGGCTGTTGGGCTTTGCCGTCTTGAGCTTAATCAATACCGTCTTTGCCTACGTCCTGACGCTGCCGCTGATGCTAGCGATTGACGTGCCACTGACCTTGCTGACGCTCATGATCTATCCAGTCATGTTTTTGCTGGTGTTTCTGTTTGGCGATCGCTTGCGGACTCAGCAGTTAGAGGTGCAGCAGGAACTCTCAGACCTCAGCGACTTGATTCAGCAGGATGTGAGCGGCATTGCGCTGGTCAAGGTCTACGCGCAAGAGCTGAATGAGCGTCGTGCCTTTGCTGAGCGCAATGTACGCCTGCTCGACGCGAACCTTAAGCTAGCCAAAACGCGCAACATTCTGTTTCCGATTCTGATCGGTTTGGCGAGTGTCAGCCTGTTGATTCTGCTGTGGGTGGGTGGGCGCAAAATTGCCGATGGCAGCCTGACTATCGGTGATTTCATTGCGCTGCTGCTCTATGTTGAGCGACTGGTCTTCCCAACCGCATTGCTAGGGTTCACGATTACGGCTTATCAGCGGGGTCAGGTCAGCATCGACCGGGTGGAGGCTATTCTCTCGGTGCGGTCTCAGATTCACGACCGACCTGGAGTCATTAGCCTGCCACCTGAGCGAGTGCGCGGACGGATTGAGGCCCGAGATCTCACCTTCTACTATCCTGGCAACGACTATCCAGCCCTAGATCGGGTCAACTTCACGATTGAGGCCGGAGAAACGGTAGCGATTGTGGGACCAATTGGTTCTGGCAAGTCAACCCTGGCTAATGCTCTGCCCCGGCTGCTCAACATCGCACCCCAACAGCTGTTTCTAGACGGGCAGGACATTACAACGCTGCGTATTCACGACCTGCGCGGCGCCATCGCCTATGTGCCACAGGATAGCTTCCTGTTCAGCACGGTTATGCGCAACAACATTCGTTACGGCGAGCCAGATGCTGACCAGGGCGCAGTCGAAATCGCCGCTAAACAGTCCCGCATCCACGACGAAGTGCTGACCTTCCCCAAGGGTTACGACACCCTGGTGGGCGAACGCGGGATTACGCTTTCGGGAGGCCAACGGCAGCGAACGGCGCTAGGGCGAGCGCTGCTCATCGAGGCACCGGTTTTGGTCCTTGATGATGCGCTCTCCAGTGTAGATAACCAAACTGCCACCCAAATTTTGGCGAACCTGTCGGCTTACGGTTTTGGCCGGGGTGGTTCCAGCCAACGCAAAACCGTGATTTTTATCTCGCACCAGTTGACGGCAGCAGCTACGGCTGATCGCATTTTTGTAATGGATCAAGGCCGCATGGTGCAGAGTGGCACTCACGCCAGTTTGCTCCAGCAATCGGGCTTGTATCGCAAACTTTGGAACCAACAAAAGCTCGAAGAAGTATTGCAGTAAAGCCTTGCAATAAATGGGGTATCAAGTAGGGCTTTCCAGATAACTACGGGCGGTTATCTGGACAGGAAAACAACGAGGATTCTTGACACGATTATAAGTATCTAGAGGATCCGATTATGAAGTTCTCGATCCAAGCTCTGTACGATTGGTATCGCCAAGGCATTCGCAATCCCAAAACCCGTCTTTGGTTCATTGCTGGCACGTTGCTCTACTTGGTTAGCCCCTTAGATTTCTTGCCAGATATCTTCCCGATTGTGGGCCAGCTAGACGATGTGGCGCTGCTAGGCCTGCTGGCAACTGAGGTCACGACTCTGATCCTGGATAGCTATCGCAATCGCAGACCCGAGCGCAGTGTCGATGTACAGACTCCCACAGCTGATGCTGTCGACGTGGATGCCGTGCCTGTTGATGCCGTGACAATGGACCGCTAAACTTACGTCAAGTTTGCAACTTTAGCCATCCGTTTTTGACCGCGTAAATGCTGTGTCTATCCCCTAAAAACCCCGCTTGGGCCAACGACCAGGCGGGGATCGTTTTGTGTTAACCTGAGATTCCTGTTTCGAGCCGAAACTCGTTGACAAAGCGAAACAGTTGACAAAGTTAAACATAGGTTCATTGCAGTAGGGAGTTGTGACGATGGAGCATCTGGAGCAATTTCGACAGATGGCACGCTCAATGCGTTTCGTGCCACCCCAGTGGAAGCTGCCAGATGCTTGCAAGTCTCTCACGCAGGTTCCGGCGCTGCCTGCGGTTCCATCTGCTGGCAATTGGACTGATTGGTCTCAGGTGCCTGAATCTGAGCTGCCACCCCACGTTTTAGGGGCTCTGCATCAGGCTCGGGTACAGCCCCAAACAGACCACGATTTGCCAGTTGAACGCTTTGCCGTAGTTAAGATTTCGGGCTCACAGCCCAGTGATCCCTTCCAGGTTCCAACGATTGAGGTGCCACCCCACGAGCGCTTTGCGGTGGTGAAAATTGCAGGCTTGCCGCCCTTGGGTCCTGTTGCTAACGAGGTAACTTCTCAGCAGCCCAAACTGGAGACCTCTACCTCTCATGCTCCTCATGCTGCTTCGTCCCCAACTGTGGCGGAAGTGGCTGAGCCGGTCGCTACGCTTGAAGCGCTGACCACAGTAGCCGTCGCCCCTCTCGAACCCGGAATTGCGATCGAGCCTAAGATTGAGCCAACTGTGCCTATCAAGCCTGCAATCGAACCAGTAGTACCTACCTCCCATGCATCCCATGCTGCGGCTGCTGCGGCAGAGGAAGTCGCAGTAGAAGCACCCACGAAAGCAGAGGAACTGGCTCCGCTCGAACCAGCAGCGCTCCCTAAACCTGCGCTTGAGCCAACTGCACCAGTGGCAGACCACCCTGTAGAAGCCCACGTGGATAGACCTTCGCCTGTTCCTGCACCTCCCGATCATGAGGCTAGTCATGAAGCTAGTCATGAGGTAGCTCCTGAGCCACCAGTCGCGTTGGTCCCAGACCAACCCACTCCGGCTGCTAATACAAATGCTGCCGATGCGAATAATGCTAAGCGTCCTGCCAAGACCAAAAACCGTTCTTCTCAGGCTAAAGGCTTTAAGAAGCGGTAACCCTAGAACTGGATAGACCAGCAATTTTTTAGAACCAACAGCCGAACTAACAAGAGACGCTCCTAGCTAGGGGCGTCTCTTTTGACTTTTGCACTTTTGGCTTTTGCACTCACAGTTTGAGCCTTGCATCTGTGCTTTGTTGAATGTCCCTGGTTAAAACCTTTAATCAAGAGCCATTCACCAGAAGTGAGCTGGTTTGAACTTCATAAAGAAACACGGAGTCTCAGAAGCTTCTTTAGCCTCTCATTTACCTGCCCTTAAGCGGTAGGCGGTAGGGTGCTGGTGGGTTTTGTTGCTTTGCTTCCAAATACACAGCCGATCCTGAGACATGACACTCAAGCGTAGACACTTTCTAATGTTTCTGGGGGCAGGCGCGGGTTCAGCAGCCCTTGGTCCTCTCTATCGCCCGAACCAGCCGTTCTCGATGCCCTTTACGCCTGAGGCAGCAACGGCAGCTACACCAGGCGCCCTGACCTTCAGTCCAATTAAAGGGCCAATGCCTCTAGCCACTGACGGTGTCTCTCAGGAAAAGCAAACCGAGACGTACACCAACTACGAGGTTAAGGACGATCTGGTTCTGCCCGAAGGCTTTACCTACAACGTGATCGCCGCTTGGGGAGACAAGGTGGGCGATTCACGCTTTGGCTACAACAACGACTATGTCAGTGTCATTGAGACTGGCAATGGGCAGGGCTATCTTTGGGCTAATTTCGAATACATCAGCAGTGTGTCCTGGACCCAATCGTTCCAACAAGTAATTGGCAAGTCCTTGCCCTTCGATGAAGTGAAAGCTGCAATCCCTAAAGACGAAAAGGGAGAATTGCAAGGCATTGATGCTTTTGCGCTGCCGGACAGCAACCCACTCAAGCAGAAAATTCGCCAAATCAGCATCGAAGCCTTGCGCGACCAAGGCGGTGGGGTGATCGGTGTGCAAAAGAACCGCGATGGCAGCTGGACCCGCAAACCAGGGGTTGCCGACCGGCGTATCACCGGCATTTCCGGGCTGGAAGACAACCGCTACCTGCGCACCACTGGACCATCGGCAGCTGTGTTTCGCAAGGCCCAAGTGCAGGGTTATACCGACCGATTAGGGGACCGCATTATTGGCTCCTTTGGTAACTGCTCGGGTGGTACTACCCCCTGGGGCACCGTTTTGAGCGCCGAGGAGAACTTCCAAAGCCAAGTGGCAGAGCCAGTACATGCCGATGGCAGTTCTTTCCCACCCTCGACGCGCAAGTTTAATATTGATGCTGAAGAAGTCGGCGGCCAAGGTAATGTCTTAGGTCTAGCGGGCAATAAATATGGCTGGATTGTGGAAGTCGATCCCGCGAACCCACGGGATTACGGCACCAAGCACACTTGGCTGGGCCGTTTTCGTCATGAAGCAGTAGGGATTCGGGCTGAGACAGGCAAGCGAGTTGCTTTCTACTCGGGCTGTGACCGTCGTGGGGGTCACCTCTACAAGTTTGTCAGTCAGGAAGCCGTGCGCAATGTAGCGGATAAGAGCAATTCGCGTCTACTAGAGCGCGGCATGCTCTATGTAGCTAAGTTCAACGCCAATGGCACAGGCCGCTGGATTCCACTTCAGGCCACCACACCAGTAGATCCCACCCTGCCCAGCACGATCGAAGGTGGCATGATCACCCTGCCTAAACGCCCTGACGGTGGCTTCGACAAAGTCAAAGAGGATGGCAAGGTTCAGGAATTCAAGCAGCAGTTCAAGACCCTAGGCGACCTGTACAGCGGCAACAATGCCCAAGAAGTTCAGGGCGCTATCTTGATCGACGCTCACTACGCTGCCAATGCTGCTGGTGCAACCTGTACCGCTCGTCCTGAGGATACTGACCTGGCTGCTGATGGTTCGCTCTACATCACTTTCACCTCTGGCGCTGCCAGTAGCAGCGATGGTGGTCCTGAAAAGGCAATCTTTAAGGGTCCAGATGGCTCTACAGCTTATGAGTACGGCTTCATCACTCATTTGATTGAAGAGGGCAATGACCCAGCAGCCATGAATTTCCGTTGGCGGCACTTCAGCTTAGGCGGTGAGCCTGCCGAGGGCGGTATGGGTTTTGCCAACCCAGATAATTTGCTGCTGGACAAGGCCGGCAACATCTGGATGGTCACTGATATGTCCAGCGATAAACATAATCGAGCGGTGCCAAGCCGAGTCGATAAAGAGGGCAAGCCCGTTAGCCAGTCTAATCTTCGGGGCTTGTTTGGCAACAACTCGATCTGGTTCATTCCGACCTCTGGTGCGAGTGCTGGTCAGGCTTACCTCTTTGGTTATGGGCCAACGGATAGTGAAACCACTGGGCCATTCTTTAGCCGGGATGAGCAAACTCTGTTCCTAGCCGTGCAACACCCTGGTGAAGTCGGGGGGATTCGCAAGGATATGGCAGATGAGACCCGGCAGTACGCGATGCGCACCGTCGATGGCAAGGAGTTTATGCAAACTCGCAAAGTGCCGATTGGCTCCAACTGGCCAGCTAAGCAAGCCAATCTGCCCCCTCGCCCGGCAGTGGTTGCAATCCGCAAAACTAATGGCGGCAAGCTGACTTGAGGCTTGGCTTCCCTGGCTTGGCTGGCTTAAGCGGCTGTGTCTGCTTGTCGTCAGCCTGCTTGTTGTCAGCCCGCTTCTAGTAGGGCTTTAAAAGTGTGGGCCCAGGGGTAGACCTAAAGGTCTGCCCCCATTTCTATGGCCTTTTGATGTCGACCCATTTGAGCGCTGCAAGCTGGTGATGCCCTAGTTGATGCTCAGCTGTTGGGGATTGGGGCAGCAGTTACACAAGCGGACAGTCGGTAGAAGGTCTTGCAATTTGTGCCGAATTTCAGCCAAGTGTCGTTTTGCTGACAGCAACCGGCTCTCAACTTCCTCAAGCCTTAATAGGTCGGAAGTTGAATTGCCATGAGCCTGCCCGTAAAGTGCATCAGCCAGTATCCGTGCAGCTTCTAGCGTTTCAGCTAGATAGTAGCTGCTCTCCACGAACAGACGCTCCACATCCTCATCACGCCCCGACATATGACAAGTACCAGGTCAACCGTCGTTCACCTTAAAACAACTTCGAGGGCAGAACGTCTGAGTTTGGGAAGAAGACGAAGGGACAACCTCAAACTTCTCCAAGCGTTCCCTTCAGCAAAGAGCCAAGCGTTCGCGCTCAGAACCCTCTATCGCCAGTGGAACTTGTCAGTGGCAACAGCCACACATAGTGACAAGCGAGCTGCGCTGCTGGAGTATACGGTCAATTTCACCCCTGATCTCAGTCAAGTGACGGCTCGCCTCCTCTAGCCTGAGCTGAGCTTTAACCAGCTTGCTCCGAGGTATACCAGTTGGACGTCCGTCGATCTGGCCTGGCAATGCCTCAGTGATTGTAGTAGATGCCTCTACAAAGTCTGCTAGCCAAAACGACAACTCGGCCAGAAGCGTTAACAGTTCTGCATCATGATCAGACATGGTTCACCTTCGGGCTCCACTCATGCTCACAGTAATTGCAACTTTGCTCGGTAGCACCCAAAGACCAGGCTTACTAACCGAGTCTTTATATCAAGGTCTTGTATAAACTACTACACCCGCTCTTAACAAAGCAATACAAAGCGACCAAACTAGAGCTGATTCTTTAGCAAAGATAAAGAAGAGATGAGCTTAAGACAATGATTTGCAACACAGGTTAATCCTGCTCAAAGGTTCGGCCTAGAGCAGCAGGAGGGGTCACTCGGATCGTCTGCAAGGCTGTTCGCCTTAGAGAGGCAGGCAGTGGCGAGAGCAGCCGATCTAGCCAATCGCTGGAGGTCAGCACCAACACCAGAATCATCAACACAAAGGGAGCCACCGTGAAGACCTGGGTGGGTACCGCTTGGATCGTACTTTGCGCAACGCTGGCAAAAGACTGCAGAATGCCGAACAGATAAGCACCTAGGGCAACCCGGATGGGGTTCCAGCCACCAAAAATCACAATTGCCAAGGCAATCCAGCCATAACCCGCAGTATGCCGATGGCTCCAGCCTGCTTTGAAATCTAGAGAGAAAGCAGCGCCAGCAATTCCCATCAGAGCCCCACCTACCAGAGTGTAAAGGTAGCGCATCAAAACGACATTGGTGCCCCGTGCAAAGGCGGCGGCTGGTTGCTCGCCAATTGCTCTTAACAACAGGCCGCTTCGCGTGCGGTAGAAGTAAACCCAAGTGGCAATGATCAGGGCATAGCTGATGTAGACCAGCCAATCACTTTGAAACAATAGAGGTCCCACAATTGGAATGTCTTGCAGCACCGGAATTTTGAAACTGGGCACGGTGGGACCGGGAATGCGCACGACCGGATTACCGAGAAAAGAAGATAGGTCACCGCACAGCAAAGCCAAGACAAAACCAATCGCGATCTGAGACTGTTGCAGGCTGATCGCGGCGTAGGCAACCACTAAAGCAATCAGAGCCCCCACCACCGCAGCGCTTGCAAAACCCAACAGCAAGCTATTAGTGGTTTTGGCAACTGCAAAGCCAACCATCGCCGAGAGCAGAATCGTGCCCTCGGCTGAAAGATTAATCACCCCAGCTCGTTCTGTAATCGTTTCACCGATACAAGCAAAGACCAGGGGAGTTGCGGTGGCAATTGCTGTGGCGAGGATGCCAATTAACTGTGCTGAATCCATGCTAAATCTATCAGGCTCATTGGACTATTTAGAAATTTCTAAACCAAGATGCTTCCTAAGCAAATATTTCTAAGAATTTTTGAGACCATTCTTTCTTTCACTGAAACCACGGCCTAAAACAGCAAACAAGACTAAGGTGCCCTGGATTACACCTGCCAGGGAAGACTCTAGTTGTAGAGCCAGTGGCAATTGCAAACTGCCGATATTTAAGGCACTAAAGAAAAAGGCAACCGGCACAATGAACAGGGCATTGAAGCCGACCAACATCACTACTAGCAGTGCCAGAAAACCAAGATTGCTGGAGATATTAGGAATCAAACGATGAAATACCCCAACCACTTGCAAAGCGCCCGCAATACCAGCAAAGGCACCACAAATTGCAAAAGAGCTTAGGAGTTGCCTCACAGCAGGAATGCCCAAAACATAAGATGCTCGCAAGTTTTGGCCCACAGCGCGGAGCTTGAGGCCAAAGTGAGTGCCGCGAATCACCACCACAGTTACAACCACGGCTAAGGCGGCCAGGATTAAAGAAATTGGGCTCGCTTCTGTATTGCCAAAGGTGCTCAGCCACAGCGACTCATTTAACAATTCAGTGCCACTCATTGAGGCAACACCAGGCCGCTTCCAGGGGCCGAAAATCAAGTAGAGCGTTAAGCCTTGGGCAACAAAATTTAGGCCCAGCCCGGCAAAAATCTCGTTGACTTTGCCATATACATTCAGCACACCTGCGAACAGCCCCCAAATTGCCCCACCGATTGTGCCAGCTACCAGTGCCAAGGCAATGACTAATGGAGCAGGTATAGCCCCTTCCAACAATCGAAGTAGGGCAGTCGTAGCGATTGCACCCACTGCAATTTGTCCCTCGATCCCTAAGTTATAGAGCCCGGCGGTGAAGGTGAACACTAACCCACTAGCGCATAGTAGCAGTGGGGCTAGTGTGGACAGCACCCGTGCAAATTGATCGGCAGTGCCGAAAGCGCCATCCCACAAGCTAGCGACCACTTGAAAAGGGGAGACACCCGATAAAGCAATGACTATAGCAATAAACAACAGCGACACCACAAAGGAGCCAACTTGATAGTAATTAGACCTCGATAGCAGGTTGCTTTTCATCTGTGGTTTTCACTGATGGTTTGCAGGTAAATTCGCTTCAATTTGACTCAATCTCTCTATAAATATCAGCCAGTCTCAAGGGATAGTTATCAGAAACAGCTATAGCAGGCAGTTATGATTGCCTTCCATGTTTACTGGCTACCCTGTAGAGCCTTGAGTTTAGCTTTTGCGTCAGGCAAGGTTTCAACCCAAAAAGCCTCCGCGAGATGCTGTTTCTGGATCAGATTGGCCAAATCAGTTATGCAGTAAAGTGGCTCCACACGAGTAACAATACCAGCCGGCAGATCTCGGCTGAAGTACTTAGCTCTAAAATCGTATCGGTACGGTCGGTGGACCATATTGAGCAGTTCCACTAAGGGCCGAAGCGTGAAGGCATGATAGTTGGTCAGAGCTTCTATCAAACGCCCCCGATTAATTTCTTTCTTGACCAAGACTTGCAAAAAATCGAACGTCATACTGAGCTGAGCCAGCCTCTCTTGCATTCTTAGAAAATGTTCGCTCCGGTTGAGGGGAGGTGGAACCACAAGATTTGCTTTATCAAAACCAATTACCACGTTGCCATGTCGTTCCACCTCCAGAAAGTGGTTGGCATGGCTGTGCTGTATTAGAACAAAATCAATAAACAAGAATGGGCTCACACCAGCTAGCTGATAAAAGCATTGGCCATGACCATGCCAAGTCGGTTCAGGCACCCTCCACTTAAATTGAATTGGAGCCAGGGTCCGGAGTGATTTTTCTAGAGCGTCAAAAGTTTCTTGTACATGATTGTCTTGAACAATTACCTGAAGATCGAGGTCTGACCACTCATCGGTATAGCCCTGTGCTTCTGACCCTCCTTGCCAAAAAGCCAAAACGAAATCTAAGGGCTGTAGGGCGGCAATGATCGTCTCTAAAATTGCTGTTCTCATAGTGAGGGACAGTGAGCTTAGAGCGGCATTGTTTTGGATTCAGGTAGCAATGCCTGCCCTGCCCCTTGCCCCTCAAATTTGCCACCGATCATCTGGCCGAGTTGATCAACGGTCAAGCTAGCCACATCAATCGGTTCGGAGACTTTACCACCGCTAAATACAATCACCCGGTCACTGTACTGCATGATTTCGTCTAGATCAGATGAAGCGAACAAAATTGCAGTGCCAGTCTGACAACGAGCCATGAGTTGCTCCCAAACCCAGAGCGATGATTCAATGTCTAAGCCACGAGTCGGGTGCTCCATCAATACCAGATTTAACGGCGTAGGCAAAAGCGCTAGTTGGGTGCGCTGTTGATTACCCCCAGAGAGCCGCTCAACGCGAGTATTGGGTTTGCCTCGGATATTAAATTGACTGATCCGTTGCTGAGCAACTTTGAGCATCTCGCTCCAACGAATGAACAGCCCAGGGGAAGGGCTGCGCAGGGCCACATGCTCTTGAATCGACAGGCCACTGATTAGCCCTTCTTTCAAGCGGTCTGCGGGTAAATAGCCAATACCAGAACGCAGGTAGTCTCGATAGGGTTTGCGCGTCAAGTTTGTCGCATTGAGATAAATACTGCCTGAGCCGGTCTGCAATAGCCCTGCACATAACAGCAGCAGTAGGTGCTGCCCACTCCCCTCCAAACCGGCTAAGCCAATGATTTCGCCACAGTGAACTGTGAGCTTGTCAATCTGTATTCTCAACCGCTCATCATTGAGAACTACCTGATTGAGTTGGAGTAAGACATCACTCTGGTGAGTTTTCGACTTCGTGGGCAAAGCTAACTCACGGCCAAACATTAACTCTACAAGTTGACTGGCAGGACAAGGGAGTTCAACATGACCCACCACCTGTCCCCGTCGCATCACCGTAACGCGGTCGCAAAGTTCTTCAACGTCCTCCAATTTATGTGAGACAAAAACAACTGATTTGCCCTCGCCAATTAGTTGCTTTAAGGCTGTGAACAAAGCAGTTTTTTGGGACGCTGAAATACCCGTTGTTGGTTCATCTAAAATTAGCGTCTCGACCCCCAATGAGAGCAGACGCAAAATTTCGAGTTGTTGGCGTTCTCCAACCGTGAGATTGCTCACCAAATCGTTCACATTCAAGTCGAAATTGAACTGAGCAGCCAATTGCCGAAACTCTCGAACTGCTGTCCGACGATTAGTGAAAAAAGCACTCTTGCGGCTGCCCGCCATAAAATTGTCCAGCACCGATAGGGGCGGAAAATCCAGCGGATCTTGGTGCAACATGCCAACGCCAGCGCGAATAGCATCGGCTGGCGTTCTAATCTCAACAGGCTGCCCCTTCAACACAATGCGGCCCTGGTCTCGAATAACAAAACCGCTGAGCACTTTGACCAGGGTGCTTTTACCAGCACCATTCTCACCTAGTAGGCCATGAATGGTGCCTGCTTCTACCGTCAGAGACACATCTTGGTTCGCCTGGATAGGACCGAAGCGCTTGTAAATGTGTTGAAGCTCAACCTGCATAGTTGCCTACTTATTGGGCTTTACTTACTAGGTCCCTCCATGCCCGCCAGCAGCTGAGGCATGTACCAGATTTGCTGCTCGGTAGCAGTTTCACCCGCCTTAATAAATTCGGTGCCGTCCTGGAACTTGAGGGGGCCTTTATAGGGGTTGATACTGCCATTCCCCAGTCCCTGGACGAATTCATCTAGCTGTGCCTTTTTAGCCCCAAGTGCCTTGCCTGGCTCGAAGCCAATCATTGAGGTCTCAGCGTTATTGATGTTCTTCCAATCAGGACCCAACCAGACAAATTCACTCTGGTATTGGCCTGCTTTGGCCTTATTGATCGCCTCAATATAGGGGGGGCCCCAGCTATAGTACGGCACACCCAAACAGATGTCGGGAGCCAGATTGCAACCCGTCCTCAAATCGTAGTGGACAAACTTAACCGGCCTACCGGCATCCGCCGCTTTTTTGCCCTCTACCGCCACCTCAGGTGTGTCGATACCGGACATCACTACGTCGTAGCCACTGTTGTAGTAGTCATTGGCCACTTTGGTGGGGTCTAGGGTTACACCCGGAATGTTAAACCAAAAGCCAATCCAGGTGACCTTGAAGTTTAGATCCTCAGGTTTTTTGCCGCTGTACTTGTCCCAGCAATAGCGTGCGCCTAAATAAGCAGCAGAGGTATAGCGTCGGGTTTCGTCATTAATCAGGGGACCGACGTAGCCAATTTTGCCGGTTTGTGAGCCTAAAGCCGCTGCACAACCCGCCATCATTTTGCCGAATTCCATGCGGCCCATGATGTTGCCTAGATTCGGCTGATTTTTGTAGTTCTGGCCTTCTTTCCAAGCGTAGTCACCGGAGGCATGAATCACGGTCACATCAGGATGCTTCTTCGCCGTTTCTAGGGCGTCATCCTTGAAGTCATCTGAATTGAAAATAATGAATTTAGCACCTTTGGCAATCAGATCATCCGCAACTTGGGAGCCCTTCACATTGGGTCGGTCGGCAGGGTTCACCTTATCGACATACTCAAATTTGATGCCAGGATCTTTCTCCATGACATACTGGGTCGCCTCGAAGTGCGCCTGATTCCAACCCCCATCTTTGGTTGGACCCACTAGTACCATACCAACCTTATATTCGGAGGAGCTGGCAGCCGTTGCCTGAGCCGCAGGGGTACCGGCATCAGTTGCAGGTGCTCCAGTCGAGGTAGGGCCGCTACAGGCTCCCACAAAAAGCCCCAGCACTGCGACCTGCCAGAAACGGTGTTTCAGCATTTGCGAAAGAACAGCGATAGCACTCATGCCTTCAATAAAACTAGACTTCACGCTTCACCCACTCAGTGCCAAGCTGGTCCTTATTCTGTCGGTACCAGCTCGTAGAGCAACCTATCTGCGCTCCACGTCCACTTAAAGCGATTGCCTGCTCAGCGAATGTATCAGGGATTACCCCTAACTTGTATCAAACTGGCTCTATGAACTGCCAAACAACAAATAAAAAAAAGGCCATCTACCGCTTGAGATAGCCTTTTAGCTCTAGGTCCTCTGAGGTTGTCAGTCGAGGATCTTAGTGAGCATCTTGTAGTTCGTAGAAATCAGGGGTGATGTAGTCTTTGCGCAACGGCCAGCCCACCCAATCTTCTGGCATCAAAATGCGCTTGAGATGGGGATGACCTTCATAGACAATGCCGAACAAGTCGAAAGTTTCGCGTTCCTGAAAGTCGGCGCTCTTCCAAATCCAGTACACCGAAGGGCAGCGGGGATCTTCGCGGGGCAGGAAAACCTTAACCCGCACTTCTTCCGGTCGGTCGGCGTTATCGGAGAGCTTAGTCAAGTGGTAGACACTGACCAGCGAATCACCAGGCCCAGCATCATAACCACACTGGAAAATCAGGTAATTGAAGCCATAGGCATAGAGAGCAGTGCTGAAGGGAATCAAGTAATCCCGGTCCACCTTGAGCATTTCCACACCCCGGTGGTCAGGACCTAGAAACTCATGCTCGAAGCCTTGAGAGGTCAACCATTTAGAAATGGGACCTGCTTCAACAATGCCAGTCTCCTCCGGGTTAGCTCCTTCAGGTGCTGGCGTTTGGGGTTCATCCGCCATGATGCACAATCTCCTTTTTCCAAGCTAGCAGCATTGGCTGGGTCACAGCCGACTTCAGAAGTTCAGTAGGCGGTAGCGCCGTGGCAATACTGGTGCCACAATTCATGACCACTCCAGTGCTCCCTTACGCCAGGCATACACTAGGCCAATGACCAGAATCGCAATAAAAATCAGGGCTTCAATGAAGGCGAGCAGCCCAAGCTGGCTGAAAGCCACCGCCCAAGGATAAAGAAACACAGTCTCCACATCGAAGACTACAAACGCTAGAGCGAACATGTAGTACCGGATATTGAACTGAATCCAGCTACCACCGACAGGCTCCATACCCGATTCATAAGTGGTTCGTCGGATTGGGCCACTCCGGTTGGGCCGTAGCAGTTTGGAGGCTAGCAGTGCTGTGCCAGGGACTAGGCTACAGATCAGCAAGAACACAAGGAAGTAGTCGTAACCGCTGAGGACCATCGAGAGTCACCATTCGGAGGACGAAAGTTTGCGTTTGTTTACGGTTCCTCCGTGCTCAGTATATCCCCGGTTTAGATCCCTGTTTGCGCATCGTTCAAGAGCCTGTGAACGAGAGCCGCTTAATAAGTCGCTTGCCCACACTGGCCGCTAACTTCACTACTTGCTCTTCGCACTGACGGTTAGAGCGAGGCTTGAAGTGAGGTTTAAAGGCTCTGAGGCTTAAAGACTCCCAGGTTTGAAGGCTGGTCTCATAGGCTAGACCTTTCCCACAGAACTGGTTCTCACTTTCCAGTTGGCGGTAAGTTGAGGATAGTCCTAGCCTGATTGC
This sequence comes from Leptolyngbya sp. FACHB-261, assembly GCF_014696065.1. Lineage (NCBI taxonomy): Bacteria > Bacillati > Cyanobacteriota > Cyanophyceae > Leptolyngbyales > Leptolyngbyaceae > Leptolyngbya > Leptolyngbya sp. FACHB-261. Next base: position 456,766 of record NZ_JACJPL010000018.1, read on the forward strand.
TTGCTCCTTACCTATGCTCACTACTGCTAACTTCTTGACCTACGCCCAGTACATGGGGCTATTCACCATTGCCTGTGCTCTGGTGACGGTCATTGCCTTTGTGACCTCTCGGGGCTGGCGTTTTCGGCTGGTTGGCGTGACTGGTTTTTCGATTGTGCTCACCGTGGGCTTGTTTGCGCTGAGCCTGGTCCCCTTCACGCGCACGGTTGTGCCAGGGGCAGTGCGCTACGCCGTAGTTTTTGACAACGGTGGTCCCAACGTGGTAATCACCGTCCCAGCCACGATCAACCAGGATGAATTGCAAGCCACGCTCCAGCAGGCAGCGCTGAACCTCTACACGCCGGGTCGCGTGGAGCGAGATCGTCTCTGGGTGCGAGCCCGCGCCCTGCTCCATCCTCAGCCGGGTGTTTCTCAGCCCGTTTTTTTGGGCGAGGCCCGTTACACGCCAGAACTGAATGTTGAGATCTTTCCAGATCAGCTCACACTGTTGCAGGGCTAGGGAGAAGAAATTGAGATGAGCCTGACTATTCTCTATTGGTTACTGCTAGCCGTCATGCTCTTAGGTGTGATCGGTGCTTTTATTCCTGGCTTGCCCGGTGTCAGTTTGATCCTGGGCGCAATCGTGATTTGGGGCGTGACTACTGGTTTCAGTGGCGTGGGTTGGCCGCTGGGGATTGCTGTGGCTGTTCTGATTTTGAGCGGCGTGGTTGGCTTTCTAGCGACCTATTTAGGGGCGGTTCGCACTGGCGCCAGCAAATGGAGTCAGATTGGAGCCGTTGCCGGGCTGCTGCTTGGCTTCTTCGGCCTTCTGCCAGCGCTGCCCTTTGGTGGGCCGCTTCTCGGTATCCTGATTGGCCCCGTTTTAGGCGCTTTTCTCGGTGAATTCTTCTACCGAGGCGATTTAGAACTCGGGCCTAGATTTAAGCTAGCGGCCCAAGTCAGTATCGGTATCGTTGTGGGATCGCTCATTGGCAATCTGGTCGAGGGCCTATTGGCAATTCTGGCCGTCGCTGCCTTTGTGGCAACGACTTGGTCCCAAGTTGGAGTTTAGAGTTGGCGTTGGCGATCAGATCTAGAATCTAGCTGTCCAACCGTGCCAGCACTTCGCGCACACGCTCTAGCTCCAGCTCTGGTAGAAAATCAACAGTCCAGTTGGCCCGACGCTGCAACATGTGGAACGGGTAGGTATTAGCCACAGCCGCTACCGAGATACCAGCTTGTTTTGCTGCCGTAATGCCAGCAGGCGTGTCCTCGATTGCCAGACACTCGGCTGGCGCCACGCCCAACTTTTCGGCAGCGAGCAAATAGCCAGTAGGGTCAGGCTTGCTGGTGGTGATGTCGTCGCCTGCAACAATAACTGGAAAATGCTGGGCTAAATCGCTGCGCTGGAGCGTCAGCTCGATTTCACTGCGCAAAGCACCACTAACAACTGCCATCGCCAAATTGGCAGAGCTGATCTGAAGGATAAAATCAGCCAGTCCCGGAAACAGCGGTAACTTCTCTAGGGTTGCTAAGTGCTTTTGGTAGTAGTCATGCTTGCGCTCAATCAAGGCTTGCAGCTGGCTTTCACTCAAATAACGGCCACGCTCTTTGAACAGCTCAACCAGGCAAGCTCGGTCACTGCGCCCCAGGCAAAGGTAACGGTATTCACCACGCATGGGTTGCAGGTTTTCCTCTAGCAGGATCTGATTGATCAATTCCTCATGCAAGCGCTCATCGTTGAGAATTACGCCGTTGAAATCGAACAAAACTGCCTTGAAGGCCATCGAACCTGCCGTACAGAATCTCCCTCCTTAGTTTAAGGGGGAAGGCTGAGCTGCAAGCTTAAGTGGCAAAGCTTAGGGGCCAATGCTTAGGAGCCAATGCCTAGAAGCTAAAGCTTGGAGGCACTCTATGGCAGCGGTTGAATCCCTTGCCAGAACTCTAGAGCCCACGAACGAGTAAAGGCTCCGGAGCGGATCTCTTCACTACTCTGCTGATTAATCACCCGCTCGAAGAACACATAGGCGAACAGGCCCCCGAAAAAGCCCCGCGCTAACGTCTCAGGGTTGGATGAGCGGATGCGGCCATTCGTCATCTCCTGCTGAAAGTAATCAGTCAGCAGGGCGATACCGCGTCGAGGACGTTCTGGGTCTACAGTGCCTAAGTCCGGATGAACAGCGTACATCAGGATTGCACTGAACTTGCGCTCCAAAAACTCCACCAGAAACAGGGCTGCCCCTTCTAGTAAATCCTGTACCGGCCGCTGCTCAGGGTTGGCTGGATCACTAACGCGAATTAGCTCTTCAAACAGGTCAGCTGGTGTCCATTCGAAGCTTTGAATACAGGCTTCAATCAGCGCTTCCTTGCTCTCAAAAAAGTTGTAAATAGCACCGCCAGAGACACCAGCGGCTCGGGCAATGGCAGAAATAGTGACCTTATCAATGCCTTCTGTCGCTAGCAGATGCAGAGCGGCATTGACGATTTGGTGGCGCTGGATCGTCCGGGGTCTGGGCACAGGAACAAGGATGGCTGCTTGAGTTTTTTAGCATCTTAGCTTGTCAAATAAGTTTTTGAATAAATATTCACTAACGCCAGCATTCTGAACTAAGATTCACGGCATAGATGCCATTTCTGCGCCGCCTATTGTCTGGCCGCAAGCGCCAGAGGAAGTCAGTATGACCAAAACTGAGGCCAATCCGTCCCAACGTTCGCCCGAAGCTCCATCAAAAGACCCGGCCCCCAAACCAAAGTCTGGCATCCCCAAGCCTCTGCGCATCTTGGCAGTATTAGCGGTGGTGGCAGGGCTTGGCTACGGCGTCTACCGGCTGTTCTTCTACCGACCCGAACCCGAGGGGCTGTTTTTGAGCGGACGCATCGAGAGCTACGACACCGATGTATCAGCCAAGATTGGCGGTCGGGTAGCGGAGGTGAGCGTTGAAGAGGGTGATTTGGTCAAGCCCGGTCAGCTCCTAGTCCGCATTGATGACAGTGATCTGCAAGCTCAGCTACGAGGCGCCATTGCCCAGGTGCGAGCCAGGCAGGAGGAGCTTCAGCGCGCTCGGCAGCAGCTTCCCGTCCTAGAGGCCCAGCTTCAGCAAGCTAACCTGACTACCGAGCAGGCCAATCAGGAAAGCCAGGGCCGGGTTCTGGAATCGCAAAATTCTCTGGCTGCTGCGGGTGCTCAGTTGGTTGAAGCTCAATCGAGTCTGAAGTTAGCGCTGATTCGGCAGCGGCGAACCCGAGAGCTATTCAGCCAGGGAGCCGTATCGGCCCAGCAACGGGATGAAGACGACGCTCAAGTCGAGACAGCACAGGCCCGCGTCAACGCGGCTCGGCAGCAAGTCCAAGCGTCTCGCGGCAGTCTGGCGCAGTCCCGCTCTACCTTGCAAAATCCCTCGATCCGCGCCGCTGCCGCCCTGGAAATCCAACGCCAGATGGCCCAGGCCCGCACAGATATCTCGGTCGCTCAACAGCAAATCCGCGATGCGCAAGCGACTCAAGCCCAGATCCAGGCCAACTTGAATTACCTGGTGATCAAGAGCCCTCTATCCGGCAGCGTGATCACGCGTTCGGTGGAACCGGGCGAAGTGGTGGCGGCTGGAGCGCCGTTGCTAACCGTTGTCAACCTCAACCGCCTTTACCTACGCGGCTTTATTCCTGAAGGTCAGATCGGGCAGGTCAGAGTGGGCCAAACGGGACGGGTCTATCTAGACTCATTTCCCGACCAACCACTCGAAGCCACAGTCACACGGGTAGACCCCAAAGCCAGCTTCACGCCCGAAAACACTTATTTCCAGAAAGACCGAGTCACGCAGGTGTTCGGTGTCGAACTCACGCTTAAAGATCCCCAAGGCTTCGCCAAGCCAGGCATGCCAGCCGATGGCCGCATTCTGGTGCCAGAGAGTCAGCCTCAACGGTCCTCAACGCTATTTCCCGCACCGCTAGGGATCTTAGGGCGATGATCTCCCTTCAAAGCATCACTCCAGCCAGCCGCACCCAAACCCCGGTAATCTCGGTCCGGGACTTGCGACACAGCTACGGCAAGCTGGAAGCCGTAGCTGGCATCAGCTTGGATATTTACGCTGGCGAAATTTTCGGGCTGATCGGTCCTGATGGCGCGGGCAAAAGCACCACGTTTCAGGTTCTCTCAGGAGTCATGCCCCAGACCGGAGGCATCGTTGAGGTCCTAGGTGGCCCGGCTTGGGAGGCCCGGTTGCAAATTGGCTATCTCACCCAGCGCTTCAGTCTCTACCAAGATATGAGCATTGAGGAAAACCTGCGCTACGCTGCGGGCCTGCGCGAGGTGAGGGCTGAAGACTTCAAGTCGCGCAGTGACCGTTTTCTGGGGTTGCTGGACCTAGCCCGCTTCCGCACCCGGCTAGCAGGACGCCTCTCCGGTGGCATGAAGCAGAAACTGGCGCTCTGCTGTGCGCTGATCCACCAACCCCAGGTGCTACTGCTAGACGAGCCAACTACGGGTGTTGACCCCGTATCGCGCCGCGAGTTCTGGGACATCCTGGCCCAATTGGCTTCTGAAGAAAATGTGACCACGGTCGTCGCCACGCCCTATCTGGACGAGGCCGAGCGTTGTGCTCGCATTGCCTTGATGTATGACGGCAAAATTCAGCAGTGCGACACGCCTGCCAGGGTCAAAGCCAGCCTGGGAGTGCAGCGCCTAGAAGTCTATCTGCCCGTGGCGCAACTGGACCAAGCTGAGGATATCCTGCAGCACGATCAGGGCTTCCGCGAAACCGTCTCCGATGTGCAGCGCTTCGGCGACCGGCTGGATGTGCTGACCGCTGAGCCTGAGCAAACAGGAGCGGCGATTCGACGCATTCTAGAGCCGCAGCTAGAGATTCAAGACCTGGCCACTGACACGCCAACGCTGGAAAATACCTTTGTTGCCCGCCTGCGCGACCTCAAGGGGGAACTCTCCCGTGCGGTCTACCCCCGTATTTATAGCCAAGAACGTTCAGCGGGAACGGCGATTGGCGCGCAAAACCTCTGTAAGGTGTTTGGCAATTTCAAAGCTGTCAACGACATCAATCTCGATATCCGCTATGGCGAGGTCTTCGGCTTGTTAGGAGCCAACGGGGCTGGCAAGACCACCACGATCAAAATGCTCTGCGGCTTGCTGCCAGCCAGTTCGGGGCGCGTCACCTTAGCTGGCGAGACGGGGGAGCTGCGTAGTCCCAGTGTGCGCCAGCAGATCGGCTACATGTCGCAGAAGTTCACGCTCTACGACGACCTGACCATCGGCGAGAACTTGGAGTTCTACTGCGGCGTCTATGGCATTCCTCGCCGTCAGCGCCGCGCCAAAAAGGAGTGGGTACTCCAGATGAGCGACCTGGTGGGCCGTCAAGACATGCTCACAGCCGAGTTGCCAGGAGGCTGGAAGCAGCGCGTTGCGTTTGGCGCGGCGGTCATGCACGAACCCAAAGTTCTGTTTCTAGATGAGCCGACCTCGGGGGTGGACCCATTGGCTCGGCGGCAGTTCTGGCGGCTGATCAACCAGTTCTCCAGGGAGGGCATGGCTATATTGGTCACTACCCACTACCTCGAAGAAGCAGAGCAGTGCCATCGCCTCGGCTTCATGGTGGCGGGCGAGTTGGTGGCTCAGGGCACACCGCGTCAGGTCAAAGCAGAGCAGCCAGGGCGACTGGTGGAATGGACCTGCGAACCGCTGCAAACCGCCTCGAACCTGCTGAAAGAGCAACTAGAACGCTGGCGGGTTTCGATCTTTGGCGTTCGGCTGCACACGATTTTGGATGACCCCAAGGCTGAGATCCCTCAAATCCGGGACTGGCTAGAGGCGAGCGGCGTCACGGTGCAGGGGGCTCGCCCGATTCAGTTCTCGCTCGAAGATGTGTTTATTAGCGTGGTCGAGCAGGCGCGGCAGCGAGGTTTAGACGTGCCAGTGGATTAGGCCAATGGATTAGGAGAGCAGCTCATGGCAATTCGACCCAAGCGCATTCTGGCCCAAACCCTCAAAGAACTGACCCAGCTGGGCCGTGACCGGCTGACCCTGGCGCTGGCGCTGGTGTTACCACTGTTGATGCTGCTGCTGTTCGGCTTTGCAGTTTCACTAGACGTGAAGGACATCAGTCTGGCGATTCAGGACCTCGATGGCAGCCCCGCCAGTCGTGAGTACATCGCTACTTTCGAGCGCACCAATAAATTTCGCCTGGTAGCCCAGGGGCCAGAGGTCAATGTTGCCAAGCTGCTCGATCAAGGTCGTGCCTCAGCCGGTCTGATTATTCCGCCGGAGTTTTCGCGTGATCTCCGGCGGCAGGGGCGCGAAGCCGAGGTTCAGATTTTGCTGGATGGCACTGATGCCAACACAGCCAATATCGTGCGAGGTAACGCCAAAGCCACTACCAATGCCTTTGTTACTAATCTTCAGGTCAGTAGCAGGCCCCCTGCCGTGCAGTTGCAATCGCGGCTGTGGTACAACCCCGGACTGGAGACGCTGAAGTACATCGGTCCTGGCGCAATGGCTGTAGCGCTGACCCTGTTTCCGCCTCTGATAGCCGGGCTGGCGACGGCCCGAGAACATGAGAATGGCACGATCACCCAGGTCTACGCCTCCAGTCTGACAGGAACGGAGTATCTGCTGGGCAAGGGCTTGGCCTACTGGTTAGTGGGCATGGCGGAAGTGCTGCTGGTCAATCTGACTGCCTACAGCCTATTCCGCCTGTGGTTTGTGGGCGATCCTACGCCACTGATTCTGGGCTCGCTTCTCTACATTGCCTGCGGCGTGTTTTGGGGCATTTTCATCGGCAGCGGCACCAAGTCTCAGGGATCGACGATTCAGGCAGTCACGCTCTCAGCCTTTCTGTTGTCGCTGCTGATGTCTGAGTATATCTACCCAGTGTCTAACATTCCCTGGGGTCTGCGTTGGGTTTCGGCTTTGGTCCCGGCTCGCTACTACATTTTGCTGACCCGGGATGCCTTCGCGCGCGGCGTGGGCTGGCCCGCAGTTTGGCTGCCGGTGCTGGCTTTGGCGGGGCTAGCGAGTTTGTTTTTCTTTCTGGCTTGGCGCAAGTTGCGCAAAATGCAGGTGGAGTAACCCATGCACAAACAGTTGGTGAGTTGGTTGGATGGGTTGCTGGGCAGCCGCTTCTGGGCCTTGTTTCGCAAAGAGCTGGCTCAGATTTTGCACAACCCTCAGATGGTGCGGATCATTCTGGTGCCGCCCACGGTCATGCTGCTGCTTTATGGGTTTGCCCTCAATCCTGACTTCAAGGATTTGAAGGTTGGCATTGCCGACTACAGCCAGAGTTCAGCCTCCCGTGAACTAATCGAGATTTTTGAGCAGACTGATGCACTCACCGTCAGCAACTACTACACCTCAGCGTCGGAAATGGCTGATGCCCTGGCCCGAGGTAATCTGACGGTTGGCGTTACCATCCCGCCCGAGTTTGCTGAAGATATTGCTCGGGGTCGCAGCGCCCAAGTGCAGGTGCTTTACGATGCGGTGGATGCCAACACGGCCAGCATTGCTTCAGGCTACGTCACTCAGTTAGTGAGCGACTATAACCTGCGCCAACGGGATAACCGGCCTGGGGTTGCCAGTTCAGCCCGACGCGCTCAAGTGCAGCTCAAGACCTTGGTGCTCTACAATCAGGGGCTCGATACGGCCTGGTTCATTGTGCCGGGGATGATCGGCGTATTGCTCACGGTGATCGGTTCGCAGTTAGCCTCAACCTCGGTCGTTCGAGAAAAAGAAGCGGGCACGATCGAGCAGCTTTTGATGACACCCGCTTCCAATACCGAAGTCATCCTTGCCAAGATCTGCCCGTTGCTGGTTTTGCTGATTATGGATGCCTGCATCGCGCTGACCGTGGCGCGTCTGGTGTTTGGTGTGCCTCTACGGGGAAATTTTCTGGTGTTTCTGGGCGTGAGCAGCCTGTATTTCTGGGTGGGCATCAGCATTGGCATTCTGCTAGCCTCATTTTCCAAGAGTCAGCAACAGGCACAATTAACAGCGTTCTTTATTAATCCGCCGATGGTGATTCTGTCGGGCGCCACTAGCCCCACCTCAGCGATGCCGCCCTTCATGCAATTTCTGAGCCACTTAGATCCCCTGCGGTATTTCATTGAGGTCTGTCGCGGTGTGTTGCTCAAGGGTGTAGGGCTGGAGTCACTGTGGCCCCAAGTGTTAACCCTGCTTGCCTTTGCGCTGGTGCTGATGACCTTGAGCATTCGTCAGTTTCGGCGTCAGCTTCAGTAGGGTACTAGGTCACAGGGGAACTCTTAAGCGTGAGTCTAGACTAGACCGATTAGCTAACACTTTAAGGTGTCGAATGCTGCCTCAGAGACCATTGGTGTCTGTGATTATCCCGTCCTACAACCGCAAACACTGCATTGAGCCTGCGCTCAGCAGTGTTTTACAGCAGACCTATCCCAACTACGAGTTGATCGTGGTAGATGATGCCTCTAGCGACGGCACTGCTGATTGGATCGCCCAAACCTATCCAGAGGTTCGCTTGCTGCGTCTGTCCCAAAATGAAGGCGCAGCAGGAGCCCGTAACCAGGGGATGAGCCTTGCTAGTGGCGAGCTTATTGCCTTTCTGGATTCTGATGACCAGTGGCTACCCAATTATCTAGAAGCCCAGATTAAAACTCTACAAGCACACCCCGAGGCAGTCCTGGCTTTCTGCGATTGCTTGGAGGTTAAGGGCAATCGCAAAAGACGCTATATTGCAAAGCCTAAACCGACCTATCCCGACCTAATCGAACATCTTCTGCTTGATGACAATTTCATCATCACGATGTCAGTTGTCATGGTTCGCAGTGAGGCTCTAAAGCAATCTGGCGCTCTCAACCAAACGCTGCGCATTGTTCACGACCGGGAATGGTATTTGCGTCTGTTGCATAGCGGTAGCTTTGCCTACACTCCACAGTGTTTAGTCAGCCGCGTTCTTCACGCTAGCAATCTAGTCGATAACCACCGGCAATGGTCTCAAGAAGTTCTCCAATTGCTGGATTGCTTTTTTGTCGATGCTCGCAGTCAGCCTTACCGAGATTTGGAAGCCGGGGCGAGATGCCATGCGCTCTTGCGGGTAGACAAGCTCACTCGGCAGATGGGCCGTCGTGATGCTTTATTTCGCATGCAGATGCTTGTCCAAGCATTTGGGTACTCTCCTAAACAGACCCTGCGCTATTTGGCTCAAACTTGGCTAGAAGCTAGCAAAAGCTGGCTGAGACCGCTCTGGAAACAGCTCTCTCGCTAGAGAATCACCCGTCGTTGCAAAAGCATCTAGAGATACTAGAAATATCTAAAAAATGCCTATTCAGTTTACAGATTTAGGTGCAGATATTCTGTTGGTGGAGGGCTTGCTGCCTCTCACCTTCTGCAAGCATTTGATTGAAGTGCTTGAGTGTTTTCAGCTGCAAGCTGCTGGAATTGCAGTTGAGCGAGTAGATACCAAGATTCGCAGCAATGATTTGTTGCGCTTAGGGGGCTCTGATCCATTGCTGCAATCCACCAATCAGCTTTTGCTAGCACAGGTTGCCAGCATTCAAACCCTGCTGCATCAGCACTATGGGGTTGCTTTCCCCCACAGCGAGGATTGCAGCCTCTTACGCTATCAATCAGGGCAGTTTTACAAGCGCCATGTGGACAACCTCTTGCTAGCCAGTCGCTTTGCAGAAATTGCCCAGGGATTACCCACCCGAGATATTAGTCTTGTGGGCTATTTGAATGAAGATTTTGAGGGTGGCGAAACCTTTTTCGATCGCCAAAACCTCAAGGTGAAGCCTCAGACTGGCAGCGTCCTTGTCTTTCCGGCTTACTATACCCATCCCCATCAATCTTTAGCGGTGATTGAAGGGCAGAAGTATGCTTGGACAACTTGGTTATTTCACTAGCTCATACTTAAGCTCATAACTTAACAAGGGCAGGAAGACCCCGCCCCTACACAACCAGCCTCTGTATTTATTCTGTATTTATAAAGGCTGGATATAGTTATAAGGGCTGGGTGACCCAGCCCCTACTAGCGGTTTTAAATGGGAATTAAGTTGTTGCTTGGGCTGCTTTAGCGTAGGCAGCTAGTTTGCTTTCAACTTCTGCATCGCCTGCGTTGTTTATATCAGCCACTGGCAGACCTTTAGGCTTGAACTTCAGGTCCATGAGTTCGTGTTCGTGGCCGGTGACAATGTAGTTGCCCTCCATGATCTTGCGCAGAACTGGAGTGCGGCGCTGCTGACCCAGCAATAAAGCCCCAACCAGACGACCGTCCTGGAAGTTGAGTTTGAAGTAAGCGAAGGGGTCGCCAGCCGTATCGTAAAGGCGAGATTCGCAGCCTTCTTCGGGTGCTGGGTTGAACTTGCCCAGCAGGGTGTAGGGCAGGTCGTAGAGAACGCCTGCGTTGTAGAACAGCCCTTCGTCGTACACTCGCTTGGCTCCCAGCAGGTTTTGAGCAGCGACTAGACCTTGCAGCGTGGCAACCTGCCAAGTGCGGTTGGGACGACGACCGATCATCATGCCGCCCTGAACCCAGGTGCAGTCGCCTGCTGCGTAGATATTGGCGTAGTTGGTGCCCAATACCTCGTTAACAGCGACACAGCCCCGTTCCAGACGAACACCAGACCCCTCTAGCCAGCTCACATTGGGCTGAATGCCACAGCAGATACCCACCATATCAGCGGCGATCTCTTCGCCGGTGCTGGTGACTACGGCGCGGACATGGCCATGCTCATCGCTCAACAAGCGAGTAGCCGAAGTGCCAACTCGGTAATCGGCGCCGCTCTCCCGCACTCGTTCCTCAATCATCCGTCCGGCTAGCTCGTCGGCTAGTGGATCGCCGAGCCAATTGGTCAATTGCAGAACTGTGACCTCTAGCCCTGCTTTGTTGAGACAGTCGGCTAGTTCTAAGCCCAGCACACCACCGCCAACAACAACGGCACGGGCTTTGCGGCCTTGAACCTGCTTCGCCCGCTCCTCGTACCATAGGGTATCTTCAATGTCCCAATAGCCTAGGCGAACTCCAGTCAGTTCTAGCCCTTCGATCGGCGGGCGCAGCGCCTTGCCACCTGTTGCAATAACTAAGCCATCGTAGTTGCAGACTTCACCGCTTTCCAGCATCAGACGGTTATGGTCTGCTTCTAACTGGCTAACTCGGTCTTGCAATACTGTGATTGCTAGTGCTTCGTAATCCTGGGGCTGCTTGACAATTAACGCTGGTAATGTCGTGTGCCCTTGGAGATAAGTTGAGAGCGACAAACGACGATAAAACGGATAAGACTCGCCGTTGATCACCGTGATTTCAGCGCTTTCATCTCCCCGTCGAATCTCTTCAGCAGCGCTAATTCCTGCGACCCCTGCCCCAATAACGAAGTACCGTTTCGCCATAAAAAGTTGCCCAGATGGTTGAGTTGATCTTAAGGTAAAGATCTCTGCTGTCTAAGGGGATAACCTTGTCTTTTTCTTCAGGTTTGCTGGCTTTTTGCGTCTAGTTTTGTAACGTGACTTCCAGTGATTTTTGAGCTTCTAAAGTTACATTGCGACTACATTGCGATTGTTTTATATTGCAACTGAATTTGCAGCAAAAATGCTTAGTCACTTGAGCTAGCTACACTAACAAAAGCTTTGCAGAATCTCCAAACAAGATCTAGAAATTGGTTAGTCTGATTCAACAAGCTTTATTAGTGCCAACTCAGTGCCATCTATAAGCAGTAGGAGCTTGGCATTGCCAAGCCCCCGCCAAGTCCCTACTTGCAACTATTTTCTGTTTTGCTAGCCGACTTCCTGTTCCGTCACTGCCTCAGCCTTGCTCTGTAGCTGAATCCCCCAAGTGGCCAGGGTAGCTAGCACTTGTTCCTGACAAACCGGCTTGACAATATAGTCAGCGGCCCCTAGACGGTAGCCCAGCTCGCGCGAGTCGCACACGCTTTGAACAATCACAGGAATCGTCTGCGTACGGCTGTCAGCTTTGAGCTGATAGAGCACTTGCCAGCCATCCATCTGGGGCAAAATCACATCCAAAATGATCGCCGCCGGTTGATGCTGACGCGCTAGGAGCAAGCCTTCTTCACCGGTTGGCGCACTGAGCAGGGTGTAGCCACTATCGGCTAGCCAAACCGAGAGCAAATGCTGGAAATCGGGATTGTTATCGATCAGCAGCACCGTTTTGGAGGTGGATACTGGCGCTGACCTGGACTCGGGTGGATTTGGGGTTAGATAACCCGTAGCGGGCACTTGGGAGTTGAGCCGACGGGGCAGTTCGACTCGGAAGGTTGAGCCCCGATCGAGCTGACTTTCAACCCGGATCGTGCCGCCCATCATCTGGACTAATCGCTGGCTAATCGCCAAGCCCAGGCCTGTACCGCCATGCTTACGGGTTGAGCTTTGATCAACCTGCCGGAAGGCTTCAAAAATATGATCCAAGTTATCTGGGCTAATGCCAATGCCGGTGTCTTTCACCAGCAGACACAGCTGGTTTTCGCCCATCTCGCTAACTTCGATACGCACGCTGCCCACTTCAGTGAACTTAATCGCGTTCGACAGCAGATTGATCACGACCTGACGCAGACGGGCGCTGTCGTTAAAGATGCGTGGGTTGCGCAGCTCACAGTGAACCTGAAGGACCAACGATTTCTGATCAGCCAGGGAGCGCAGTTCGTGCGTGGTTGCGGCCACCAGTTCTGCCAGGTTGACCTCTTCCAGGCGCAGTTCCAGACGTCCGGCTTCGATTTTAGAGATGTCTAAAACATCGTTGATTAGCGTAAGCAGGTGCCGACCATTATTCAAAATCCGCTGCAACATATCGACCTGCTGCGCCGACAGCGTGTCATAACGCTGACGCAACAGCAGATCGGAAAAGCCAATAATTGCATTGAGCGGTGTGCGCAACTCGTGCGACATGCTGGCCAAAAACTGCGACTTGAGCTGAGTAGCCTCACGCAGTTTCAAGTTTTGCGCGTAAATTTGCTGGCGTTGCAGTTCGAGTTCCTGATTTTGGCGCTTCAGAGTTTCAGTGGCTTGCCTTTGCTCTTCGATGTCAGTGCAGGTTCCCAACCAGGCCAGAATCTTGCCGTTCTGATCGCGCTCGGGCAAAGCTCGAATCAAGTGCCAGCGGTAGATACCTGTGTTGCCTTGTTTGAGGCGACCTTCTATCTCACAGGGTTGGCCGGTTTGCAGGGAATGCTGCCAGCGCTCCCGGTGCAGGGGCAGGTCATCGGGATGCATGACCCGTTCCCAGCCCCAGCCCTTGGATTGCTCTAGATTCAGGCCGGTGTAATCAACCCAGCGTTGATTGTGATACTCCAAGCGACCATCGGGACGAGCGGTCCAAACAATCTGCGGGATCGCCTCTGCAAGATTGCGATAACGGTCGCGGCTGACCCGTTTTAGCTCAGCCACTTCGCGTTCGCGTTCGCGCTTTTCTAGCTGGCGCAGAATCTCAGCCTGCACCCGAATCTGTTGATTCTTTTGGTACAGATCGACAAAGACTGCCACCTTGGAGCGGAGGATATTGGGTTCAAAAGGTTTGAACACATAGTCCACCGCCCCAACCGAATAGCCCCTGAAAACGTATTGGTCTTCCTTGCTGATCGCTGTGAGGAAGATGATTGGAATAGAGCGGGATTTTTCGCGTTCCTTGATTAAGGCTGCCGTCTCAAACCCGTCCAAACCAGGCATCTGCACGTCGAGCAAAATCACGGCGAACTCTTCTTTGAGCAGCCACTTGAGTGCCTCCTCTCCAGAATTTGCTCTGATTAGATTTTGTCCCAGTGACTCCAGAGTCGCTTCGAGCGCCAATAGATTTTCTGAGCGATCATCAACCAGCAGCACATTTGCTTTGCCAGCGGTTTGCATAAGAAACGGGCAGTTTTAGGCTTGCTCTCCTGACCCCAACCACGCTCGCATCAGCGAGAGTAACTGATCAGTGTCCACCGGCTTGGGAATGTAATCGGACGCACCGGCGGCAATACATTTCTCACGATCTCCCTTCATTGCTTTTGCAGTGAGCGAGATAATCGGCAAGTTTTTGTACTGCGCCATCTTGCGAATGGTGCGCATCGTTTCGTAACCATCCATCTCCGGCATCATTACGTCCATCAAGATCAGAGTAATGTCTGGATGTTTCTGGAGCAATTCAATACAGTCTCTGCCATTTTCAGCGAAGACCACCTCGATGCCTCGACTTTCTAAGATACTAGTCAGGGCGAAGATATTACGCATATCGTCGTCTACAACTAGCATCTTTTTGCCGAGCAGGACATCGTTTTCGCTGTCGAATTCCTGGATCGCTTTGCGATTTGCCTCTGGCAGCTTGGCGACCACCCGATGCAGGAACAGAGCGGTCTCATCCAGAAGCCGTTCCGCCGACTTAGCCCCTTTGGTGATGATGCTACCGGCGTGCTTCCTAAGGCGAGCCTCTTCTTCAGGGCTCAAGTCCCGACCCGTGTAGATAATCACCGGTGGGTTTGGCCCCTGGCCATGCTTTTTGATCTCTTCCAGCAGCTCGAAGCCGGACATATCTGGTAGACCCAGGTCGAGAACAACACAGTCGTACTGCTTCCTGCTCAACTCTTCAAGCGCCTGCTCCCCTGTTCCCACCGCTGTGGTCAGCAGATCGTCGCCATGCATCAGCTCCATCAGGCTCAGCCGTTGGGCTTCGTCGTCTTCAACCACGAGCAAGTTCTTGGGATTGCGGCCAATAAAACTGGCAATGTAGCCGAAGGCTTCGCTCAGGCTCTCGCGGCTCACTGGCTTCTGGAGATAACCAATGGCACCGGGAGGAGTATCCGGATGGCTGGGATCGAACACGCTGATCAGATGGACGGGGATATGGCGGGTCTCTAGGTGGTGCTTCAAGCGGTCGAGCAATTGCGGACCCTCTAGCCCTGGAATTTGCAGATCGAGCGTGATCGCATCGGGCTTGTATTGATGGGCCATTGCCAATCCTGCATTACCATCCAGCGCCACTAGACCCTTGAAGCCTTTTTCGTGGGCCATGTTTAGCAGAATGCGGGCGAAGTTGACATCGTTTTCGATGATCAACAACACTCGATCCCCAGCCAGCAACTGATGGCGGTCATCGCTAACCGTCAAAGCGACCGGCGGCAGCAATTCAGATAGAAGACTCAGGCTACCGTTACTGCCGCCGTTACTGCTGGCCTGAGGCAATTCTGGAGTCTGACTAAACTCTTCTTCGCGCAGATCGGGCTCGGGTCCGTCGTAGGTCTGGGGCAGATACAAGGTGAAGGTGCTACCCCGACCAATGACACTCTCGACCTGAATCTCACCACCCAACAGCCGCGCGATTTCCCGACTGATCGTCAGGCCCAGCCCGGTGCCGCCGTACTTGCGGCTGGTGGTGCCGTCGGCTTGCTGGAAGGCTTCAAAGATTAGCTTCTGCTTGTCTCTAGGGATGCCAATGCCTGTGTCTGTGACCGAGAAGGCCAACACCTGCGGCGCAAGATTCAGGCTGTCGTTATCAAACTTCAAGCCCGGCTCAGCGACGCCCACATGCATGACCACTCGGCCCTGATCAGTGAACTTGAAGGCATTGGATAGCAGGTTGCGCAGCACCTGTTGCAACCGCTGCGGGTCGGTGTAGACAGTCTGGGGCAGATTGGGCTTGAGGTCGATACGGAATTCGAGCCCTTTCTGGCGAGCCACCTGGCGGAAGCTGCGCTCGACGTAGTCCTTGATGCTGGCCAGCCAAATTTCTTTGGCGTAGACGCTCATCTTGCCCGATTCCACCTTGGACAGGTCGAGAATCTCGTTGATTAGCGTCAGCAGGTCGCAACCCGAAGAGTAGATCGTGTTGGCAAACTCAACTTGCTTGGCACTGAGGTTGTTGTCGCGGTTGTCGGACAGTAACTTGGCTAGGATGAGCAAGCTGTTGAGCGGCGTGCGCAACTCGTGCGACATATTGGCCAGGAACTCGGACTTGTACTTGGAGATGAGGGCCAACTGCTCGGCCTTTTCTTCCAAGGACACGCTGGCCAGTTCGACTTCTTTGTTCTTGAGTTCGAGCAGCGAGGCTTTTTCTTCCAGTTCCTTGGCTTGAGCTTCTAGTTCTGCATTGGAACGCTTCAGCTCTTGTAACAGCTCCTCGGTTCGCATATTAGCGGTGATCATGTTGAGCACCACGCCAATGCTGCCCATCAACTGCTCCAGGAAGATCTGGTGGATTTCGCTGAAGGCTTGGAAGGAAGCCAGCTCGATCACCGCTTTGACTTCGCCCTCAAACAGCACCGGCAGCACAATGATGTTCAGCGGCGGTGCTTCACCCAAGCCAGAGCTGATCTGGATGTAGTCGCTGGGCACGCGCGTGAGCAGAATGCTCTTCTTCTCTAAAGCGCACTGGCCGACCAACCCCTCACCTAAGTGGAAGCGATTGGCAACGTTCTTGCGTTCTCGGTAAGCGTAGCTGCTGATCAGCTTGAGCGTGGGGCACTCGTTTTCCGAGTCCATCATGAAGAATATGCCGTGGTGGGCCGAAACCAGAGGCGTCAGCTCAGACATCAGCAGCTTGGACACCGCCTCTAGGTTCTTCTGACCCTGCATCATGCCGGAGAACTTGGCCAGGTTGGTCTTTAACCAGTCCTGCTCCATGTTCTTCTGGGTAGTGTCCTTAAGGTTGGAGATCATCTGGTTGATGTTGTCTTTCAACTCAGAGACCTCGCCCTCGGCCTCCACGGTAATTGACCGGGTCAGATCCCCCTGCGTTACCGCCGTTGCCACCTCAGCAATGGCTCGCACCTGCGCTGTCAAGTTACCGGCGAGCTGGTTCACGTTGTCGGTCAAATCTTTCCAGGTTCCGGCTGCCCCCGGCACCCTGGCTTGACCTCCCAGCTTGCCTTCGATGCCCACCTCGCGAGCCACAGTCGTTACCTGCTCAGCAAAGATGCCTAGCGTCTCGGTCATGCTGTTGATTGTGTCGGCCAACGCTGCAATTTCGCCCTTGGCCTCCACTTTCAGCTTCTGGGTCAGGTCGCCGTTAGCCACCGCCGTCACCACACGCACAATGCCGCGCACCTGCGTAGTCAGGTTGGAGGCCATGAAATTCACGTTGTCGGTCAAATCTTTCCAGGTTCCGGCCACCCCCGGCACCCTGGCCTGACCTCCCAACTTGCCTTCGATACCTACCTCGCGAGCCACACTGGTTACCTGTTCGGCGAAGATGCCCAGCGTTTCGGTCATGCTGTTGATCGTGTCGGCTAGTGCCGCCACCTCGCCCTTCGCTTCCACTTTCAGCTTTTGGGTCAGGTCGCCGTTGGCCACCGCTGTCACCACTTTGACGATGCCGCGCACCTGCGTAGTCAGGTTGGAGGCCATGAAATTCACGTTGTCCGTCAGGTCCTTCCAGGTGCCAGCCACGCCGCGCACCACGGCCTGACCGCCCAGTTTGCCCTCGGTACCCACTTCCTTGGCAACCCGCGTTACCTCTGCCGCAAACGAGCTGAGCTGGTCCACCATCACGTTGATCGTGTTCTTCAGCTCTAAGATCTCGCCCCGCGCATCGACGGTGATCTTCTGTGACAAGTCCCCGTTCGCTACTGCCGTCGTCACCAGCGCAATGTTCCGCACCTGGGCCGTCAAGTTCCCCGCCAGCAGGTTGACGTTGTCTGTCAGGTCCTTCCAGGTGCCTGAAACCCCCTTCACCTCAGCCTGACCACCCAGTTTGCCTTCGGTACCCACCTCCTTGGCGACCCGTGTCACCTCAGATGCAAATGACCGCAGCTGGTCCACCATCACGTTGATCGTGTTCTTCAGCTCTAAGATCTCGCCCCGTGCATCCACGGTGATCTTCTGTGACAAGTCCCCATTAGCTACTGCCGTTGTGACTAGCGCAATGTTCCGCACCTGTGAGGTCAGGTTCCCCGCCAGCAGGTTCACGTTGTCTGTCAAGTCTTTCCAGGTCCCGGCCACCCCTGGCACTTGCGCCTGACCGCCCAGCTTGCCTTCGGTACCCACCTCTTTGGCGACCCGTGTCACCTCCGACGCGAACGACCGCAGCTGGTCCACCATCACGTTGATCGTGTTCTTCAGCTCCAAGATCTCGCCCTTGGCGTCCACGGTGATCTTCTGCGACAAGTCTCCGTTCGCTACTGCCGTCGTCACCAGGGCAATGTTTCGCACCTGCGACGTCAGGTTGGAGGCCATGAAGTTCACATTGTCCGTGAGGTCTTTCCAGGTTCCGGCCACCCCCTTCACTTCGGCCTGACCGCCCAGTTTGCCCTCGGTACCCACTTCCTTGGCGACCCGCGTCACCTCCGACGCGAACGACCGCAGCTGGTCCACCATCACGTTGATCGTGTTCTTCAGCTCCAGAACTTCGCCCTTCACGTCTACGGTGATCTTCTGCGACAAGTCTCCGTTCGCCACCGCCGTCGTGACTAGCGCAATGTTCCGCACCTGTGAGGTCAAATTCCCCGCCAGCAGGTTCACATTGTCTGTCAAGTCTTTCCAGGTGCCCGCGACCCCTGGCACTTGCGCTTGACCGCCCAGCTTGCCTTCAGTACCTACTTCTTTAGCGACCCGCGTTACCTCTGCTGCAAATGACCTGAGCTGGTCCACCATCACGTTGACCGTGTTCTTCAGCTCCAAGATCTCGCCTTTGGCATCTACCGTGATCTTCTGCGACAAGTCACCATTCGCTACTGCCGTCGTGACTAGCGCAATGTTCCGCACCTGTGAGGTCAAGTTCCCAGCTAGCAGGTTGACGTTGTCTGTCAGGTCTTTCCAGGTGCCTGAAACCCCCTTCACCTCGGCTTGACCACCCAGTTTGCCTTCAGTACCTACTTCTTTAGCGACCCGTGTCACCTCTGCCGCAAACGAGCTGAGCTGGTCCACCATCACGTTGATCGTGTTCTTCAGCTCCAGAATCTCGCCCTTGGCGTCTACTGTGATCTTCTGCGACAAGTCCCCATTCGCTACTGCTGTCGTCACTAGCGCGATGTTCCGCACCTGTGAGGTCAAGTTCCCCGCCAGCAGGTTGACGTTATCTGTCAGGTCTTTCCAGGTGCCTGAAACCCCCTTCACCTCAGCCTGACCGCCCAGCTTGCCTTCAGTACCTACTTCTTTAGCGACCCGCGTGACCTCTGCTGCAAACGAACTGAGCTGGTCCACCATCACGTTGATCGTGTTCTTCAGCTCCAGAATCTCGCCCTTGGCATCCACGGTGATCTTCTGTGACAAGTCCCCGTTCGCCACCGCCGTCGTCACCAGCGCGATGTTCCGCACCTGTGAGGTCAAGTTCCCCGCCAGCAGGTTGACGTTATCTGTCAGGTCTTTCCAGGTGCCTGAAACCCCTTTCACGTCGGCCTGACCACCCAGCTTGCCTTCAGTACCCACTTCTTTGGCAACCCGCGTTACCTCAGAAGCGAAGGAGTTGAGCTGGTCCACCATTGTGTTGACCGTGGTACCAATGCGTAGAAACTCGCCCTTGACTGGCACCCCTTCAATTTCTAGAGGCATCTTCTGGGAGAGGTCGCCATCAGCCACTGCGGTGAGCACCCGTGCCCACTCAGCGGTAGGCTGTACCAAGTCACCGATTAGGGTATTAAGAGAATCAATCTTATTGGCCCAAGCGCCTTTGACCGGTCCTAACGAAGCTCGCTCGGTCATGCGGCCTTCGCGGCCCACGACCCGGCCCACCCGGATCATCTCATCCGACATGCGCTCGTTGAGGCCAACCACCTCATTGAAGGTCCGAGCGATATCACCCATCAAACCTTCATCTTCTACCGGCAAGCGCGCTGAGAAGTCTCCCTCCCTAGCTGCTTCTAGTGCTTCAAGCAGGCCTTGCAACTGCTTCTTCAGGGCTTTGCACTGACGGGGATTGCAAAAATCATCCCCTTTCTCTTTCTTACGGTTGGGTAAAAGACTGCTAGCCATGAATCTCTCCAGCAAAGGCTTACCTGCTTGTGAGCTACTACTTGTTTGATCGATCACTCTGTACTTAGGCCCTTAGCCGGCGAAACTGACCTACCGCAGTGGTAGGTCAGCCCTGAGCGCTAAAATCAGCCCAAACGTCAAGGGTGGAAACTTTCAAGAAACCAGTAATTAGCTTCTAAATTACCGACAAAAGGCAGGCACCTCAATCATTCGGCAGATAGATGTTCAAGTGCAGCGTTTAAGCGTGTGCCCAGAGCCATCTGTCCGCCATACAGATCTAATTACTACTCTGCCTCAGCCACGCGTAGATACCACTTCAAGCAACAATGAATAGGTAGAATTACGTGTTGAGCCGGATAGACCTGAGCCAAGAAGACATGACCTCCCCCTTGAGAACTTTGGCCTTGAGAACTCTGCCCTTAAGAACTCTGCCTTTGAGAACTCTGGTCCTGGTCCTAGTCCTGGTCCTGAGTCTGAGCTTAGGCAGTTGTGCTGAGGGTAAGAATCTGGCCCGCCGTCCTGGGCAGGTGCCTGCCTACGTTCCTGGCGAGGTGTCTGATGCTGAGCCTCTAGTCGGCCCACCTCCAGAAAGCTTGCGTCCTCTGTATCCTTGGTTGGAGGGTCGAGCCGAGGTGCGGCTAACCACCTCAAATGGCCACACGCTGCTGGTCGAAGTTTATGGCGACCATGCACCTCTCACCGCCGGTAACTTTGTCGATCTGGTCAATCGGGGCTACTACAACGGCACACCGCTCATTGTGGATGAGCGATTTATTCTGCGAGCCGCCGCCGAGCCCTTTATAGATCCGACTACGGGTCAGGAGCGTCGCTTGCCCCTGGAGATTCAACCAGAAGGCGCTAGCCAACCTATCTATGGCCGGACTTTTGCGGAGGCAGGACTGCCCGTTAATGCCCTACCAGTGCTGAAGAACTCGTACAGAGGCGCGCTGGCCCTTTCCCACCCAGAGGGCGAGGCAAATACAGGCTCGGCCCGCTTCTTCATCTCCTATGGCAACGGCGAGGTGATTCCCTACGATGGCAACGCCCTAGACGGCTTCTACTCAGTCTTTGGTTACGTGATCGATGGCGTGAAGTATGGCGATCCTGATGAGCCACTGCAACGGATTCAAAACGGCGAGAAAATCGTCAAGGCCGAAGTGGTCGCCGGTTTAGAAAATTTGCATTTACCAGGTGAAACCTAAGGGCCTACACCCTAATCTCATACCTAACTGGAACCTGCGCTAGAGCTGATTTGGTTACCGCTGCTACAAGACTGCTACAAGACAAGATCTAATTCTTCTTAGTTTTGAACAGAGCAGTCTGTTTTTTATTGAATTTTGGCAAGCAAACCGTCAACATTTATCATTCGAGCAGGAAGCAATTATACTTAGAGGCAGCATTGTTCTTAGCTTGTTTGAGCGATTGCCAAATTGGGAATTAGCGATTGCTGATCTATGGCTGTCTAGTCTGAATTAATCTCGCCTAAGCTGCCCTGAGCTAGAGCGCTGTGATGCAAGCTCCGTAAAAGATCCTGACGAATTGAAGGTAAAGCTTTACAATTTTGGTCAAGCTTTATAGAGATACTTTGTAGAGCGAAAAGAGACGGCGAAGAGTCTAAAGATCTGCTGAAGTTTCCCAAGCCTAAATAGATAGTTTCTAGAGCTGCAAGTGTCAGCTCGACAATGACTTGCGACCATCTGCGTTGCTCTAATAACGTTAAGCCTCAGTGCTATCTTTGCTCGAAGCGCTGACTCTGAGCACTAATAGGGTTACAGGGAAAAGAAGCCATGAAAGTTCAGGTTGTTGTTCATCAAGCAGAAGAAGGCGGATACTGGGCAGAAGTGCCTACTCTGCCTGGATGCGCTAGCCAGGGAGAAACCGTTGAGGAACTAGAGCGAAACCTTTACGAGGCAGTTGCCGCTTGCTTAGCCGTTGAAGTCAGTGCCCCCGCCAACAGCACACCTATTCTTGAGATTGCTCTATGAATCTAATCTCAATTCAAACCGATCGCCCTTACGATCCCACTCCTCTGCTGGAGTGCTACGGTTGGACCTTACTAAAAGTCCAGGGCTGCCACGATATCTATGGCAAAACGGGTAGTCCTATACGACTCACCATTCCGGCACGGGATAAACAGCCGCTCAAGCGAGCTTTGCTGAAGCATCAGCTTATGCTGGCAGGCTTACCAGAGGCGGAACTGTAGTTAACTCAATTTACTGAAATCTTTAAGCGCTCGTTACTGAAGCTGAAGCTGTAGTCAGCTTGAGTGATGGGAAGCTAATTTTTTAATGCCAGAAAGACGTTTGCCTGGAGCGCTCGGTAAACTAGCAACGAGTAAACCAGCAATAGATAAGCCCATACTAGGCTGGACAGCTACTAAGGTTTTCGGGTCCCACCAGAGGCTGTAGCCATCGGGTGAAGTAACCACGGCTGTGGAAATTTCCTTGTTGCAAAGGGTGCTCCCTTCCTATAAGTTTCCTGCAAACCAAAATTCAAAACAGACAAGTATTGTCTGTTGCAAAACTGTGATGGCATTGAACTTGATAGCCAAAGCCATCTGAAGAGTATTTATACTCTTCAGTCCCAGGCTGTATTTATGTAGTTTATATCACATTGAACTCGCGACATTTGTCCGTGGATTTACGGCAGGTTCTTCGCGACTTAGTTGTGAATCGGCTCTTGAGGGCAGGGCTATCTCTCGATACTGCGTTAAAGCTTGAAGTAAACAGGAATCCTCCCTCCCGCTTCAGGAGGATATCTCTCAGGAGTGATCCCTGAAACTCAGCCCACTCCCTAAGCTGTGGCTATTGAGCCAAGTTCGTTTATTGATTATTGGCAAGACCAAGGTAATAAGGGAGTTTTGTAGATTAATGGTTGCACCAATTGAGTTTAAGCTTTGGGCTCCTTACAACAAGGGAGCAGCATTGGTAGGCTCATTTTCCGATTGGCAAGAAGTTCCAATGCAGAAAGGGGAAGATGGCATCTTTCGGACAACCATTAACCTAGAAGACGGCACTCATCAATACAAGTTCAAGGTACAGTCTAGAAGTTGGTTTTTTGAGCCAGATCAATGGGTGGACGTTAACGATCCTTACGTCACCGATGTTGACAACACCTCCCAAAATTGCAATGTGCGGATCAAGGATGGTGAGCGCATTGTTGATACCTATGTTTGGCAGCATGATAATAAACCGCTACCTCCTGACCACGAGTTAGTGATTTACGAACTGCATGTTGGTGACTTTTCAGGGGGTGAGGATGATCCCTACCCTCGGGGCACTTACAAGCATGTGATCGAAAAGCTTGATTACTTAGTCGATCTGGGCATCAACTGCATTGAATTGATGCCTGTTAAGGAATACCCTGGCGACCACAGTTGGGGCTATAATCCGCGCTATTTCTTTGCGACTGAGTCAAGCTACGGCAGCACCGCAGATCTCAAGCGGTTGATTGACGAATGTCATGGGCGGGGCATTCGCGTGCTGATGGATGGTATCTTCAACCATTCCGAAGCCGAAAGCCCACTCACCCAGATTGACCACGACTACTGGTATCATCACTCCCCCCGCGATCCTGACAATAACTGGGGACCCGAATTTAATTACGAGCAGTATGACGAGAAGTTAAAGACTTTTCCGGCTCGTAAATTTATTGGCGATACCGTTCGCTTCTGGATCGAGGAATATCACATTGATGGCATTCGCTACGATGCCGCACGTCAAATTGCTAACTACGACTTCATGAGCTGGATCGTTCAGGAAACTAAAAAATTTGCCAGCATGAAGCCGTTTTATAACGTAGCTGAGCACATTCCGCAAAACCCAGCCATCACCAATATTGATGGTCCAATGGATGGCGCTTGGCATGAAAACTTCTACCACGCGATGATCGACCACCTCTGTGAGGACCAATTCGATCTAGAGCGGCTGAAAAGTGCCCTTGATGCTAAACGTGAAGGCTTCATGGGCACCACTAATGTGGTCAATTACCTCACCAACCACGACCACAACCACCTGATGTTCGAGTTGGGCGAACGAGGCATTTTGGATGAGGCCGCTTTTAAGCGAGCCAAATTAGGCGCTGCTCTATTAATGACCGCGGTTGGCATTCCCATGCTGTGGATGGGGGAAGAGTTTGCGGAGTACAAACCCAAGTCAGTTGAGCCTAACAAAATCGACTGGACCCTACTGCAAAACGGCAACAACCGCAGCCTGCACGATTACTATCGGGGCTTGATTTTCCTGCGCAAAAATAACCACGCACTCTACACCGAGAACATCGAATTCTTCTATGAAAATGTAGAGGATCGAGTGCTGGCTTATACGCGCTGGAACGATGAAGGCTCACGAGTGGTTGTTATCGCCAACTTCTCAGGCAATTTCTTGAAGGATTACACGATTCCCCATCTTCCCAGTGATGGCACCTGGCACGAGTGGGGCTACGACTACGACCTAGAGGTAACCGATAACACCTTAATTACAGATCTCCCGGAGTATGAGGCAAAGGTTCTGGTCTGGTAAACCCAGAGCTTAAGAACCAAACACTCACGGTCTCGGTTCTTAAGCTCTCGCTTCAAGTCAAATCTGCAAAGGGCAGTGTTGCTAGTCAGCAACACTGCCCTTTTTGATCTCCGGTTTGATCTCCGGATGCTGGCCTATGGGGCAGTAAACCTGAGCGATGCTCCATATTCCTGATCACAGCCGGATCCCTTGAATAGAGCAAAATCACTGATTTTTAGGCAAATTTTACTTTTTTTAGGTGATAACACTGGTTTTTCTAGCTATGCTGTTATTTGAATAGCTCAAGCTCGGTTTTGCTTGCTTTTTTGTGATCGAGATCGCAGGTAGCTGGCAAAGACCTGTCAAGAATGGTGGGGTTCCTTTACAGGTTCTTCACAATGTCACTGACCCGGAATTCGGTTTCGGCCTTGGTCACGGCCCTATTGCTGACCTTGGGCGCAAACATTTCTGGGGCATCTACCGGGCTGACTGGACAAAGCAACTTTGCAACAAGCCACCCGTCAGCAACGGTCGATCTGGATTTGGGCCAGATCGATGGGCAACTTGTAGCGCAAGCGGCCACGACGAGCCTGTCATCGAGCGGTTATCTCGGCGGCAATCAAGCCGATAAAATCCGCGATGTAGCCACCGCGCCCGATGGCTCGGTCTACGTCGTCGGCTTCACTCAATCCACCAACTTTCCCAATACCTTGGGCCGCTACAGCAATAGTGCTGGCGGAGAAACTGGGTTCATCGCCAAGTTCGACTCCACCGGCAAGCGGCTGCTGTGGTCGACTTACTTTGTCCCCAATCTGGTCAAACTTCAGACGGTTAGCGTTGATCGCTCAGGCTCCGTCTACGTCGGCGGCTCTGCCAGTGGCAACATCACCAGCCTCGGAGGGGCTGGGCGCAAAACTCGCTCCGGCAGCGGCAGTGAAGGCTTTGTCGCCAAACTGAACCCCAGCAATGCCTCTGTGGTTTGGGCGACGCTAATCGGGGGCGGTGGCACTCAAGTCGCAGACATGAGCGTTGATCCGCAAGGTCGGGCCGTCGTTGTCGGTCCATCTGGTGCCGCTGGCCTGATCAAACCGGCTTATACCTCAGGTCGAGGCTTTGTGGCCCGCGTCAACGCTGCTGGTACTGGGCTCGACTTCGCCTCGCGTTTAGGTGGCGCTTCTAAACCTCAAGCCAGAGTTGCCACCGATAGCAGCGGCAACATCTACGTCGTGGGCACCGACCAAGTCAGCTCGATCAACCAGAACGGCTTCATTTTGTCTCTGTCCGCGAGTGGTAGTCTGCGCTGGCGGGTTACCCACGGTGCATCCCCCGCGGATGAGCGAGGGCTGGCCGTAACCGTCAAGAACGATGTGCCCTGGGCCGTGTTCAGTGCCGATGGCGGCAGCTACGACCCCAAGCGACTGATTGCCAGCTCCGGTGCCTATCAAAACAGCTACGGCATGGGCGGCGGTCCCAAAATCTCTTACATCGCCCGGCTTAACGCGAGCAACGGCTCGATTGCTCGGGCGACATTCTTGCGAGCCACTCGCACCGACAAACGCACCAACAGTCTGGTGATCAACGACATCAGCATCGCTGGGGATGGAAGGGTGGTTGTGGCAGGTAGCGCCTACGCGACACCGCCAACTAGCTCAACAGCCCCCGTCCGCACCTATCAAGGTGGCGGCGACGCTTATGTTGCTGTGCTGTCCAATGACCTCTCCTCCGTGAGCTACGGCACGATTATGGGTAGCCCTGCCTACGACCAAATCTCCGGCCTCGCTCTCTCAGGCGACAAGGCATTTCTGGCCGGCGAGGTTGGCAGCAGCCCACTCAGGCCAGTGCTGAACGCCTTTCAAGGCAGTGACTCAGCTAGTACTGACGGCTTGCTGGGGGTCTTGAGCTTCTAGAGGTTTCAAACCAACCTAAGCAACAGTAATAAGCAACAGCTGGAGCAATAGCAGTCAATGGGCAGAGTGATAGAATTCTTGAACTCTGCTCGTTGACCTTGCTATTTGGCGGCCTCAGATTTAGAACTTTAGACTTAGAGCTTTAGACTTAGAGCTTTTGTTCGAGTTGATGGGGTTTATGCCACGATCTGCTCCGGCGTTGTCCTCTATGACTTTTGCCACCCAGTGCCAACTTTGACTGAGCTGATGTGGGCAGTAGTTGGACTGCTGTTCACCATTGGAGGCACTTTCCTGGAAGTGTCTCTTCCCAATGCCCCCTGGTTCTGGTTCAGCGATGGTTTGCGAGCCGAGCCGCTGGGCATTACCTATCAGGTGGGAGCAGTGCTGACCATTGGCTGTTTGGGCGGCTGCAATGCAGCAGTTCTGTCCCAAATTGCTTATCTGGTTTTGGGTCTATTGGGCTTTCAAGTCTTTGCACAAGGAGGAGGCTTGGACTACCTCAGCGAACCCACCTTCGGCTATCTGCTCGGCTTTGTGCCTGGAGCTTGGGTCTGTGGTTTTCTAGCCTTTCGGCGCTCCTCCAATCTAGAGTTGCTCACCTTTAGCTGTCTGTGTGGTTTGCTCACGATTCATCTAGCCGGGTTAGTTTATCTGGGACTGCTATTCGTCGTGCGCTCTCAAGCTCAGAATTTTCTCTCAGGTCTGGTGCAATACTCTCTGCAACCGCTACCAGGCCAGTTGATTGTCATCTGCGCAGTGGTGGTGCTAAGTCTGACCTTCCGACGCCTAATGTTTTCCTGATTGAGATTGCCCCCATAGATTTCCAGACTCCTCAACCTGCAACACCCGTTTGAGGACCAGCGAGCCATTAAGCTAGAGAATGTTCTGCTGGAGCAGGTTCAGACTTGGAGAAGCGAATCAAGAATGCAGGCTTCTGGATTGCAGGAGTCATTTGCCTAGTGCTCGATCAGGTCAGCAAGCTCTGGATTGTGCGGACCTTCGAACTGCGCGATAGCCTAGCGATCATCCCCCAAGTCTTTCACCTCACCTATGTCACTAACAATGGCGCTGCCTTCAGTCTGTTTGCTAACGGGGCTGACTGGCTGCGCTGGGTATCGCTGGCTGTGAGTCTAGCGCTGGTCGGACTGGCCCTACGCACTCACCTCAACCGCTGGGAGCAAGTCGGCTACGGCTGCATTCTGGGCGGAGCTTTGGGCAATGGCATCGACCGCTTTGTCAGTGGTCAGGTCGTTGATTTTCTAGATTTTCAGTTCATCAACTTTCCGATCTTCAACCTGGCAGATGTGTCGATCAACGTCGGCATTGTCTGTCTGCTAATCTCGGCCTTCTGGATGCCTAGCAGTAGCAACACTTAGATTCCCAGCAGCCCTGAAGTGGCAGCAACTCGGAACAACAGCAATACTGGGGCAGTTCAACTTAGTCCCAGGCTTGCTTTGGGCTGAACTGGACTTTTACGTTCGGCTAGAGCGCTAACTTCAGGCGCCCTTTAGCTTCAGAGGCACCCGTCGGCTCAGCGCCAACACCAGAACTCCCAGACCCAAGCTTAGCCAGGCCAGCGTCAGCAGAGCCAACTGCCAATTACCAGCTAAACTCCAAGCCAGAAGCCAGAAGACGCCTCCCAATTCCGGACCACTCAGCCGGGGTTGTTGTTCGGTTGGGGCGAGCACATTGGGTAAGCCCCAGGTCAACAACTGCCGAGCCAAACTAGGCGCAACCAAACCACAGCCGGCGAGACTTAGCAGCCCAGCTAGAGGCTCGGTAACTTGCCCAGTTAGCATCGGCAGGGATACCACACCGCCCATGACCAAGAGCAGACCCGCCAGAACCGCCCCCCCTTGAGGTAACAAAATATCCATCAGCGCCAGACTGTCGTAGGAGCTTTGGTGCGTGGTCAGTCGCAGACTTTGGGTCACGGTCTGGCTGAGCTGCTGCTGACGGCGGCCCGAGGTCAGGATCGCGGGCAGGACAATTTCCCCGTCACTTCCCACTAGTTGCAACCAGGACAGACCACCCTGACGCAGCTTCACAAGTTCCAATCGCCTCAGCGGCTGCGCATTCAAGCTGTAGCGGCTAGCCAAGCCGGGTGGCCCACTGAAGCAGAGCACCGCTTGCGGTTGAGGTTCAGAACTGAGATGGAGCTGCCAGGAACTCAGCGCCACTAAACCCGCAAACACCAGAAGACCACAGAGCAGCGCCTTGGATGCAGGGCCTAGCGGCAAGACCATCCAGATGAACAAGCTCAGCGCCAACGCAGCAATTCCCAAGAGTTGACGGCGACGCTCCTGCAAAAGATTGGGAGCAAGAGTGACCCCAGCCTCAGTCTCAGTCAGGCTGAAGCCTGCTGATTCAGCCTCTGCTGCGTCATTGGGTTGGGCCAACGCCTGTGGCGCTGGGTGAGCTAACTGGTCTGGTTGAGCTGAATCATGCGTTGCATAAAACCCCAGGTCTCGGCCCAGATGCAGCCAACTCAGCAGCCAAGCCGAGATACCCAGCAGTAAGCCAGCCAGAATTAGCCAGGGCAAAGTCAGCAGTTCTACCGGCAGTTGTGGCCACGACAGCAAGCCCAGCGAGACAACGAGCAAACCTGCCAACACGATCAGCAAGCGCCAGGTTGCTTTCAGAGGCTGCTCTAGCAATTCGCCGCTACAGCTAGAGCGCAGTAGCGGCTGCCCAACCCAGTAAGCCAGCGGCACTGCGGCCAAACTCGTGAGCAGAAGATCAACCAGCTCGGTTCGCAGGCTACCCGTTGAGGCTAGAACCATGGCACTACCGAGCAGCAGGCCCAAGCCAGCCCAAAATGACCAGAGCGCTAAGGCTCGCACTAGCCAGGAGTTCCAGTGGGAGCTAGTGCGGTAGGGAACTTGTAGGCGTTGCGCCAGTTGCTGGCCCAGGAAGGCTTGCGCCCGAGGCGGCAATACCAGCGGCAATACCTGAGGCGAGTGCCCAGCCTGATACTCCAGAATCAAGCGCGTCTCGGACTGTTCAGTCCGAGTAGGACGGCCCGCTTTAGCAGCCAGAGGCCCGTTAACCGCCTTCAGGTGCTCCAGAGGTATCATTTGAGCCCCACCGGGCCACCAGAGCTGGCGTCGCCATAGGCGAGACCGAGCTGCATCCACCACTAACTCCCAAGGGCTCAGCTCATTAAACGCCAACCAAGCCAGCAGCAATGCTAACCCGGCAAAACTTAAGCTCCACAAGGCCCGAGTCAGCAGCTCGGCAGTCAGCATTGATGGAGCTAAGCCGCCCCACCAGGGCAGAGCAGCAGCGATACCGCAAGTAAAACTGACTAACGCCAACAAACAACCAGCACCGATCTGAGGCCAACGCTCCACAGTTCTAAGCTGGATACGCTCCCGGCTGGACGGCAGCCGCGACAAACCAGAGGGCCTACCCGCTAATGGGGAAATCATGGGACCAAGCTTGGAATGAATTGGGCTGCTTACGATGCTGAGACTTAATTGCGAACTTAGCGCGGCTTAGTATTGCAACTTAGGCTGCGACGTGCGCTTGAGGGCGGGCGAAAATCATGCGACCTGCTGAGGTTTGCAAGGCACTGGTTACCACCACGCGCACTTCGCCACCGAGATGGGATTGTCCATCTTCTACCACCACCATAGTGCCGTCTTCTAAGTAACCGATTCCTTGAGCGGGCTCTTTGCCTTCTTTGAGAATTTTCAGCGCCAAGCTGTCACCCGGTCGGTAAACCGGACGCAATGCTTGAGCCAAATCATTCACATTGAGCACTTCAACCTGTTGCAGGGTGGCGACTTTATTGAGGTTGTAGTCGTTAGTGATCAGCGTGCCGTTGATCTCTTGCGCTAGACGCACCAACTTGGCATCTACCGTGCTCACGTCGTCGTAGTTAGCGGTGTGAACGACTAAACGCTGAGGGAAACTTTCCCGTAGTCGCTGCAAAATATCTAAACCCCGACGTCCTCGCACCCGCTTCTGGTCGTTGCTGCTATCTGAGAGCAATTGCAACTCCTGAAGCACAAATTGAGGCACGAGAATCTGGCCCTCAACGAAACCAGTGCCTAGAAGATCCTCTACTCGGCCATCGATAATCGTACTGGTATCCAGAATTTTGGCCGTTGCAGGCTTGAGCGTGCCTTCTGCTAATAAGGTTGTTTCGACGCTGTTGGGATTCAACAGACGCAGCAGAGCCCGACCGTGAGTGTCAGACAAGTTGATGCCAGAAAAGGCAAACATAATGCTGCCCAGGATTGCTGCTAAAGGTTTGATGAAGGCCAGTTCGCGGGGGATCGGCAGCAGAAAGATGGGAGCCAGCAGTAAATTCGCCACCAGCAAGCCAACCACCAAGCCCACACAGCGGCTCAGCAATTGCTCAGTGGGCATAGACCGGATTTCGACTTCTAGACGGCGGTAGCCGGACTGAGCCAGAATACCGACCGCCAGACCAAATAGGCTACCGAAGCCCAGCATCACCCAGTGCAAGCCTGGAAGATTATTGACCTCGGTCAGCGCAGAAGGCGGCACTAGATCCACTCCGTGGAAGCCAACTCCTGCCCCTGCTAGGATAAAAATTAGAACAATGACAGCGTTCAACATAGATATAATATCAAGCCTCACAATGGGGGCTTGAGTGGGAGGATATGCTTACAGATTATACCTCCGTACTTTTTCTTACCGGTTCTTTCAAGCTTTCTCAAGAACGCCAGGCTTGTGTAGCTTGTTCTCAGCACTGGGGGCGCATTGATCTCATCTAGGCCAGCGTTTTCATCCCCTTTAGGGATAGAGTCCTTGCAGTCAGAGCGTGAATATTTACCTGAGCTGCTGACTGCTGCTTATTTGCATATTCCTTTTTGTCGGAGGCGCTGTGCCTATTGCGATTTTGCAATCAGTTTGGGCACTGAAGCTTTAATTGAGCGCTATGTCGGGGAGCTATTGCGCGAAATTGCCGCAACCCCAATTCGTTCCCAGCAATTGCAAACTGTATTCTTCGGCGGGGGCACGCCTTCACTGTTGTCAGTGGCGCAGATGGAACGGTTGCTTCAAGCCCTCCATTTGCGCTTTGGCATTGCGGCTGATGCAGAAATTTCGATTGAAGCAAATCCTGGCACAGTCACAGTGGAGACGCTTTCGGGCTATCGTGCCGCAGGCGTTAATCGAGTGAGCCTGGGCGTGCAAGCTTTTCAGCCTGAGTTGCTGAGCCTGTGTGGACGAGACCATACTGTTGCTGAAATCTATGAGGCGGTCGAGGCCCTGGCGCAAGCTGGCATTCCCAACTTCAATCTCGATCTGATCTCGGGATTACCGCAGCAAACCATTAGTCATTGGCAAGACTCACTAGCGGCCCTGATTGCGATTGCGCCGTCCCATGTCTCGATCTACGACCTCACAATTGAGCAAGGCACAGCCTTTGGCCGTCGTTACCAACCCGGTGATCAACCCTTGCCCAGCGATGAAGCCACGGTCGAAATGTATGGTCTGGCGCGGGAGACCCTAGTTGCAGCAGGTTACGAGCACTACGAGATCTCCAACTACGCTCGCCCTGGTTTTCGCTGTCGCCACAATCAGGTGTACTGGCGTAACCAGCCCTACTACGGCCTAGGCATGGCAGCGACCAGCTATGTCGACCGCCGTCGGATCGACCGTCCGCGCAAGTTGCACGACTACTTTGCCTGGGTGGATCAATTGGCGAAAGCACCTGAGGCGTTTTTGGAGAGCTTTGCTACTACTCAGCCACTAGATGAATTAGTAGACACGCTGATCTTGGGGCTGCGTTTGCAGGAGGGTCTGAGTTTGACCAAGCTGCGTGAGCGATTCGGCGCTGAGCAAGTAGGGCAGGTTCTTGCTTGCTTGGAGCGCTACCAGCGCCAGGGTTGGGTTCAGGTGACTGAAGACCGATTGCGCCTAAGCGATCCAGAGGGTTTTCTGTTCTGCAACACTGTGCTGGTGGCCTTGATGCAGCACCTTGGCGCCTAAGATCGGGCTTGAGAGCTTAGCGCTTGAATCTAGAGCAATGCCCTCCAGTGCCAACAAGCGTTGCTTCAGAGCCAAGCCGCCAGCAAAACCCACTAGCCGCCGGTTGCTGCCAATGATGCGGTGGCAGGGAACGAGGATGGGCACAGGATTGGCACCATTAGCTGCACCAACCGCTCTAACGGCCTTGGGCTTGCCAATGGCTGAGGCAATTTGCCCGTAGGTTTGCACTTGGCCGTGGGCCACATTTTGCAAGGCCGTCCACACTTGCAACTGAAAATCTGTGCCGCGCAGGTCAACGGGCAGCGTGAAGGTTTGCAGTTCTCCAGCTAGATAAGCCCTGAGTTGCTCTGCGAGTACTTGTAAACGCGGTTCGTCTTGCAAGGATTTTGCTTGAGGTTGCGCTTGGGGTAGCCAACGCTTGGCCCAAGTTTCGCAAGTTGCGAACGGTTCATCGGGAAAGCTCAGGCGGCTAAGACCCTTTTGGGTGAGAACAGCTCCAAAGGTTCCCCAGTCAGTCTCGATCTGGCCGATGGTAACTGTGTGCTCTTTGTGTTCGCTCATTCGCTCGCCCTCGTTGAACCCGTGAGATAAGGTTACTGCTGCGCTACCCGGCGCACCTGCTCAATTTCTAGGTCCAAGACTTTAGCAATTTCTTCTACAGAGAGCCCACGGGCAAGAAGGGGAGCAATCGTTTCTAGTTTGCCTTCTAGACGGCCTTCTTGCTTGCCTTCCTCTAGGGCCTCCTGATAGACCCTGGTTTGCTTCAAGTCGTTGAGTCCTAGCATGGCTTCAATTTCCTCGCGGCTCAGTCGGGGGAACTTGTAACACACAATTGTTTCAACCAGATCCATTATCTCTCGTTGCAGAACGGCGTCTACAACTTCCTCTCCGGCGCGTTGTAGTAGGCGTCTTGCTTGCTCAGGCGCTTCAGCTTCGGTCTCGACCACAAGTTGCACAATTTGAATTTCAAGAGGCTGGTCTAGAGAATCCTGTAGTTCGTCTAGATAAAGGCACTGCACCTGAGAACTATCGAGCAGCACTTGGTAGGGCGCTACTTCAATAGGTTCAAAACTGCGTTGGGCAAATATCACTACTGCTCGCCAAGCTTTGGTTGGTTCATATAGGCGCAGGTAGAGGAAGACCTCAGCAAAGAGACGGGAATAAAGCGTTGGATCGTTCTGAAACTGAATTTCTACAAAGTAGATGGGGCGAGTGGAAGCTTCCGGCAAAGGTAGAAATACACCGTCGATTCGGAAGGCTGTCTGCTTCAGTTCAACTGAGGCGAACTGGTAGGTGCTCGCCTCGGAAGCGGGTTGATTAATCAGTTCAAAGAAGGTGCTGGGCAGTGCCTGAAACAGGCGATAGAAAATGGAGTCTGTTTTCACCAGTTCGCTTTAGCAGGCTGTGGGAGATTGTATCTACCTAAGCGGATTGTTTGGGCAGTTCTGCTTCTAGGATTGGGGGGTTGTTGCGGTTGGCAAGGGCTTTGAATAGGGCTTGTTGGGCGGGGCTATCGCGGTAGACTTTGCGGGCGATGCCGTTGAGATGGGTGAGTTCGGTGTAGACGGTGCGGGCGGCTTGACGGCGAATTTCGGTGGCGGCTTTGCGTTCGCGTTTGGCTCTTTCTTGTTGCTGGTTGAGTTCGTCGAGGCGGTTGCGTAGGCTTTGGCCCTGGTTGGCGTAGTCTTTGGGCTGACCGAAGGCGGCTAGGGCGGTGGCGTTGCTGCTGGCGATGTCGATCAGGTTAGGGAGGACCTGGATCATTTTGGATTCGTTGCGGGCGGCGGTGCGGAAGCTGCTAACGGGGAAGGGGTTGAAGGCTCCGGAGCCGAAGGCGTATTGGCAGCGGTCACGCAGGAGGTTGCCCCAGAGTTCGGCTTGTTTGAGCAGGTTGTCTTTTTGGGCAGTGAGTCTTTTTTGGGTGGCGAGAAGGGCGTCGTCGGAGGGTAGGGCTTCGTAGGCAGCAACTTTGGTTTGAAATTGGTCGAGCCAGGTGATGGTGAGGCCAAATAGGGCGAGGTCGCCGATGTGTTCGCGGGCAAATTCGAGTTTGATTTTGGCGTCTTCAATGATGGCTTCGGTGGGGATGCTGAGACTGCTAGTTTTCATGGGTTTTACCTCAAGGAGTTAGTCAGGATGGTTGATGTGGGCAGTCAGCAAGGTTGTTGCCAACTGGCGGGATTGGTGCTGAGCTTGGCGGCATTCATACTGAGGCTTTGCATCTATCTCGCTGAGCTTAACGGCATTCGTGCTGAGCTTGGCGGGACTGGTGCTGAGCTTGGCGGCATTCATGCTGAGGCTTTGCATCTATCTTGCTGAGCTTGGCAGGACTGGTGCTGAGTTTCAGAGGAACTGAAACGTGACAAGCCAGTTTAGGTAGCAGCTAAAGAGTAGGAAGTTAACCTGCACATCGCTTATGGACAAGGTTCCCTATTGGCTGAATGAAATAGGGATGGGATGCGCTGTTTTTACAAATTGTTATGACCGAGGATTTACTGAAATCTTGGTTTGTACTGCGGTTTAGGTCTGCATATTTTGGGAGGCTAGCAACTTTAAATTGTGGCAGTCATGGCGGCAGTATTAGCAACAGGATTATGGAGTGGACCAGTGAGTAGCTGTTTGTGAATTCGGGTTGATAGTTTGAGTATTTAGAAGTTAGTGACTTTGTCGGGCTTGTCGGGGTAATTACTGTATCAAGCTATGATGTGAGACAGAGAGCCGCTGAAGGTTTGCGATGTTTAGCTACGACCCTCTGCTCTGTTTGCCTTCTTCTGAAGAACTGCCTGACTCTGACGATGCGCCGGTAGATAACGAGTTACAGGATTTGATGCCGGGTTTGTTGAGAGCGATCCTAGCTTGGTTATGGAAAGACCGCTGGGACTGGTTCTTTGGCATTGATATGGGGGTTTACTACCATCCAGACCAACCGGCGATTGTGCCTGATGGTTTTTTGAGTTTGGGCGTTGAACGTTTTGTCGATGAAGAGTTACGCCTGAGCTACGTTTTGTGGGAGGAAAAACAGGTTCCCATTTTTGTATTGGAGGTTATTTCTAAGAAGTATCGGGGCGAGTACAGCTCGAAGAAGCAACTGTATTCGGAGATGGGGGTTTTGTATTATGCGGTTTATTCTTCGCGGCGACGTAAGAAGCCACCGCTAGAGGTGTATCGGTTGGTTGAGGGGGAATATCGGTTGCTATCGGGCAACCCGGTTTGGTTGCCTGAGCTTGGCTTGGGTCTTGGACGGGAGCGGGGAACGTATCAGGGGATGGCGCGGGAGTGGCTGTATTGGTATGACGAGGGGGGAAGCCGGTTCCCTACGATGGAAGAACGAGCAGATAAGGCTGAACAGGAGCTTGAGGCTTTACGGGTTCGGTTGCGGCAAAGGGGGATTGATCCAGATACGCTCTGACTGGCTGCTGTAATACCAACTCACTTTTTAATCGCTACACATTGACCCCTCCCAACCTCCCCTTGGCAAGGGGAGGTGCCGTAGGCGGTGGGGTTTTGATTCGTCGCTCTCATTTAGAGAATTGGTATAACAGGTTCTCTCGCTATTCCTGCCTTCTCTACAATCCTTGCTTTACTTAAACCCTTGCCGGAACTGCTGCGTGCTTATTGCTTAACTGCTGCATCTTCTTGGTCCCAAACGTATTTCTGGCAGACGGCACAGGCGGCTTTGGCGGCTTCGGTGGTGGGTTGTCTGAAGGTGCGGTAGTCACGTAGACGGTTGCAGCAGACTTTGAGCCATGACTGCCAATTGCCGCGCCACAAGCGAATGGTCTTGTCTTCACTGCCACTGACAATCGTTTGGCCATCCGGACTGAACGACACGGACCCGACATAGCCCCTATGCCCCTGGAAGGGTTGACCAATTGCATTCCCCCGCACATCCCACAGCCGAATCGTCTTGTCTCTACTGCCACTGACAATCGTTTGGCCATCCGGACTGAACGACACGGAACTGACATAGCCCTCATGCCCCTCGAAGGGTTGACCAATCGCATTCCCCCGCACATCCCACAGCCGAATCGTCTTGTCTCTACTGCCACTGGCTATCGTTTGGCCATCCGGACTGAACGACACGGACCAGACATCGGCCTCATGCCCCTGGAAGGGTTGACCGATCGCATTCCCCCGCACATCCCACAGCCGAATCGTCTTGTCTTCACTGCCACTGACTATCGTTTGGCCATCCGGACTGAACGACACGGACCAGACATCGGCCTCATGCCCCTCGAAGGGTTGACCAATCGCATTCCCCCGCACATCCCACAGCCGAATCGTCCCGTCAGTACTGCCACTGACTATCCTTTGACCATCCGGACTGAAGGCCACGCACATGACCCAGTCCTCATGCCCTTCGAAGGGTTGACAAATCACATTGCCCCTCAAGTCCCACAACCGAATCGTCTTGTCTTCACTGCCACTGACTATCCTTTGGCCATCCGGACTGAAGGCCACGGAACTGACATAGCCCTCATGCCCCTCGAAGGGTTGACCGATCGCATTCCCCCGCACATCCCACAGCCGAATCGTCTTGTCTTCACTGCCACTGGCTATCGTTTGGCCATCCGGACTGAACGACACGGACCAGACATCGGCCTCATGCCCCTCGAAGGGTTGACCAATCGCATTCCCCCGCACATCCCACAGCCGAATCGTCTTGTCATCACTGCCGCTGACTATTGCTTGGCCATCCGGACTGAAGGCCACGGAACTGACATAGCCCTCATGCCCCTCAAAGGGTTGACCAATCGCATTCCCCCTCAAGTCCCACAGCCGAATCGTCTTGTCATAACCGCCACTGACTATCGTTTGGCCATCCGGACTGAACGACACGGACCAGACATAGCCCTCATGCCCCTTGAAGGGTTGACCAATCGCATTCCCCCTCAAGTCCCACAGCCGAATCGTCCCGTCAGTACTGCCACTGACTATCGTTTGGCCATCCGGACTGAAGGCCACGGAACTGACATAGCCCTCATGCCCCTCAAAGGGTTGACCAATCGCATTCCCCCGCACATCCCATAGCCGAATCGTCCCGTCAGTACTGCCACTGACGATCGTTTGGCCATCCGGACTGAAGGCCACGGAACTGACATAGCCCTCATGCCCCTCAAAGGGTTGACCAATCGCATTCCCCCACACATCCCACAGCCGAATCGTCCCGTCATAACAGCCACTGACTATTGCTTGGCCATCCGGACTGAACGACACGGAACTGACAGTAGCCTGATGCCCCTTGAAGGGTTGACCAATCGCATTCCCCCACACATCCCACAGCCGAATCGTCCCGTCAGTACTGCCACTGACTATTGCTTGGCCATCCGGACTGAACGACACGGACCCGACAGTAGCCTGATGCCCCTTGAAGGGTTGACCAATCGCATTCCCCCGCACATCCCACAGCCGAATCGTCCCGTCACCACTGCCACTGACGATCGTTTGGCCATCCGGACTGAACGACACGGACCAGACATCAGCCTCATGCCCCTGGAAAGTATCAGGTACACGAGCAGTGGTCATGGCGCGATTGAGGCTGCTCTGCACTGAGGCTAGAAGCTGATTGGGTGACTTTTCCAGATTTTCGCCCAGCGTTTGCAGCGCTAGTTCTAAGCCAGTCCGCGCCTGGACTAGCACGAGATATAACGCTCTCGCTGCTTGCTCTTGTAGTCTGGCTACGGTAAGTGCCCGTTGCAGTTCAGCAATGCGGTCTTGCTCATGGGTATCGCTGCACTGGTAGAACAGCTCATCTTCTTCTGGCGACTGCAAATAAGGTTTCAGGTCTGCCCAATGCTCTCGCACCTCTGCCAGCAAACCGCCCATCATCAGGTTCCGCTGCTTCTGTTCCGCCAGCAACTTATCGTTCTGATGATCTTCCTCCCAGTCCTGACGAGCCGCTTCTAGCCGCTGTCTCAACCGCCGCAACTCTCGGCTTTCTTGGCACCACGCATCCAGCCGTTGCCACCCCTTAATTAATGCCTCATGCGCTAGATCAATGACTTGGTTATCTCTGGCCTCTTGAGGTAAATCAGCAACCGCCTTAGCTTTACGCTCGCTCTCACCGATCACCAAGAGTCGCCCCTGCAATAGGGTGTCGAGCACTCGATTGATTGCTGTGCAGGCTTCTGGATTGGTGCCAGCCAGGTTAGACAAATGAGATCTCGGCTGTCGCTGTCGCGTATCTCTTTCACCTTCGCTTGTGCGCACCAGCCGCAGAAAGATACCTCGGATCCAATCCTTTTCTTGCTGCTCCCGCTCTTGCTTGGGAGACTTCTCAATGCGATTGCTTTGCAGATTAAGGTAATCGCTATAGAGAAAGATGTTGTCAGCGTGGTGATTCAGCGCTCCAGCTAAGCGACCAATATCGCGATAAGCATCTAGTGCTAACTGACGGGTCTGCCGGTCGCGCTGCTCCCACAATTCCGTTAAAGCAAACTGCAACAGCGGTAAGAAACCTGGCTCCTCTCGCGTATCTTTGAGAATCTCACCTAATAAATCACTCTTCAACTCATAGCCCTGTTTCTGAGCAGGCTTCACAATCGCCTCAATTAAATCTGCTTCTGCCAAAGGCGGCATATAAACAGCTTGAGACTGGAGCAAACGAGTCAGCGATTCATGTTGCAGGCAGGGTTCTAGAAAATCAGCCCGCATGGTGATCACCACCGCTAAGCGCGAGGCTGGAATCCCCGCAACTTGAGTTACCAACTGAATGAAGCGCCGACAATCATCGGCATCAGTGCAGACCGTAAACACTTCCTCAAACTGATCCACCACCAGCAAAAACTTGCCCGTTCCTGGCAAGCGTTCAATTAGCCCCTGCAACCCCTCTTGGGCATTGCGAATCACTGACCCAAGCTGCTGGATTTGCTCTGGGGCGTCCTGAAACGCTTGCTTAAAGGCAACACGCAACTCAGTTAGTGGCTCATCTCCTGGCTTAATCGGGTCCAAAACTGTCCACCCAGCCGCCTCCAACCAGGGCACCAGCCCCGCCCGCACTACCGAAGACTTGCCACTCCCCGAAGCCCCAATCACCGCAACGAAGCGACCCCGATCCAGCTTTTGCCAGATCTCCTCAACAACCTTCTTACGCCCAAAGAAGAACTGCGCCTGCTCCTTCTCAAACGGCTCTAGCCCCCGGTAAGGCACCACGCTTTCATCAATCTCATCTGTCACTGGCAGCGCTTTTGGATAAGTGACGATGGTAATTAAGCGCCCGATTCCCATCTGGAACGGTTCCTGCCCCGTGCCCTGCAAGCGCTGGTAAACAACTTCAAATAGACGATTGCCACTCACTTGTCCTGTGTCAGGATAAGCATTGTCTTGCGAGAGCCCCTGAAGCACTGCGCCTGTAAACACACCGTGTTCAGCATCTTCATAGGCCACTTGCCCTGCTCGGCAAGCTGTGATCAAGTAGTAATCGCGCTTCTCGACAAAGGCCGACAGACTAGGTTCTACTAAATTGCGATTCAGTTCCAGGTCTGCTTCTAATAAGGCCCCTGCATGGCAACAGTCCAACAGCACAACTAAGTTACTGAGATTGGCCTGACGCACTAATTCGTTGAGGTCATCATCTAAGGAAATGGCATTCCGTCCGTCCACAGTGCAGTCCGAAGTTGCTAGAAAGCCTCGCTGCTTCCCGGCTCTGCTAGCAATCCGAAAGCCATGCCCCGCAAAGTAGATCAACGCCTCCTGGTTGGCAGCCTGCTCTAGAAACTCTTTGAGCACCTTGAACAACTCATCGCCTGTGACGCGCTTAGGCGCAACTTCGTAGCGATTCTCGGCTGCTAGCCAGCGTCGAGGCAGACGCCGGACCTCATAGAAGTCTCCGTGCTGCTCTAGGAGGCGTGCCACGGCCTCGGCATCTCTCACCGCTTTGTTCAGAGTTGGCAAGCGACTGCTGTCATACTCCGCAATGCCGATCACCAGTGCATATCGAGCCATGCCAACCAGTCCAAGCGGGAACACTTGCGCGGATTGTAACTGGCACAGGCTATCGTCGTCATGTTGCAGATTTGCCAGAACCCCAATGTCCGAAGTCCAGCGCTTGCTCTACACCGACGAAGACGGCAAAGAGTACGAGATTTTTATTGAATCCAAAACAACCTCCGAGCTACCAGAATTGGAAGCCCCCGAGGATGAACGAGGCTCTCGCGAGATTCGCACAGATGCAGTCGTTAAGATGCGCCAAGCCCGCGACATGATCCGAGGCTATGCTTCCTACGCGCTTGGTGCCTTCAAAGATTTTGGGACAGCTCAAGTTGAAGAAGTCACGCTCAAATTTGGCTTAAAAATTGGCGGCAAAGCTGGCATTCCCTTCATCACCGAGGGCACTGCCGAAAGCAATCTAGAAATTGAAGTCAAATGTAAATTTCCAGATAAAAACGGGCTCACTTAAAAGTAAGAACAAGCATAGATGAAGTTCTGACCCAGAGACAGCCTGGAACCTTTGACAGGAGCAACTGCGCCAATACAATGACGAGCGGAGCGCAGCCCAGCCTACGTCCCTGACCTACCAGGGAGGAGCCTCTACGGGCTAATCCTAAAACATGACTGAAAACACTGCTGAGAGAATGTAGAGCTTTAAGTCAAATGCAAATTCCCAGATTAGGGCTCAGCTCACTTCAAAGTAAGGAGAGGCAAAAATGGAATGGCATATTGCTCTTGAGCCTGAACCAGAAATCAACAATTGGGCTGTTTGGACTCCAGAGTTGCGTGGATACGCCTCAGCGGAACGCACAGAACCAAAAGCACTGGAAAATAACCGCGAAGCAATCGAATTTTATCTTCAGTCTGATCTAATTCAATTCTCTTCTGAAGCAATTAGCCGAGAGATCATCCTAGACTGAGCAGATATACCTGACGAATAATGCAATTGCCCAAGCTCGAACTCTCTAATAGCACAGAAGCCTGAACAGCTATTATTGAGAGCACTGGCGCAGAAAGTGACACCGGCATGGCCAGCACAACTGAACGCTTGCTGACCTTTGAAGAATATCTTGCCTATGACGATGGCACCGACCAACGATATGAGTTGGTGGGCGGCAGGTTGGAACCGACGAACTTATCGACAGTTCGACATTTCCTAATTGCGAAGTTTCTCGAAAGTGTTTTAGAGGCAGAAGCCAGACGATTGGGTTTGCCTTGGGTCTGTTTGCGTGAGGCAGGCGTTAGGACAGGTCGCAATCGCTCTCGATTGAGTGACCTCTGTGTTGTCACCATTGAGCAGGCCAGAGAACTGCTTGATCAGTCAGCAGTGTTTCAAACCCCACCCCTACTCGCAATAGAAGTGGTTAGCCCCGATTCAATTAAGCGTGACTACCGATACAAACGCACAGAATACGCAGCGCTAGACATCCCTGAGTATTGGATTGTGGATCCCTTGGAAGCAAAAGTTTCTGTCTTGCTGCTAGAAGAAGGCCTGTATGAGGATTCTGTCTTTATTGGAGAGCAGAAACTTATCTCGCAAACCTTTCCTGACCTGACAATCACTGTCGAGCAGGTATTAGCAGCAGGGGAGATTGCTTAGGGTTTAGAGTTTGCTGAAAAGGCTAGAGAAAGCGATCTTTAAGCGCAGGCTCTTAGCTGCCATTGAGGAATATCAACGGCGACTTTATCTTCCCAGAGGCGTCTCATTAACTTGCCACCGTATCTTTGCTCTCGTAGTCTGCGGGAGTCGCTTTGCAGAAAGACGGTCTCCTCATATTCACCAGTGGTCATCACCAGCCGCTTAGCTGCGAACAGTTGGTAGTTGAAGACAGAAGGCGGTGTGTCTTCCCAGATACTCTTGTCTGTAAACACGGCATTGGGGTGACTGGCATCTGCAATCCAGGCCATGTGTCCTGCTTCGGCTTTCTTGTTGTAAGTCCAACTCATGCTGATACCGAACTCAGGTTCACTCAGATGATGAGCTTCACTAATCGGCAACAACTCTGGATTGTCTAGCCAACGGAGTTGCAGAGTTAATAGGGGCGAAGTCCAGGTTCCCATCGAGCGGCACCAGAACTCATACAGTTCTTGATGATTAAGCATGGTTTTTTACCTCCCAATAAAAGCAGCTGTTTTGTACTCTTAACTTCTCCCTACGAGCTACGCGCGTCTATATCGTAAGTAGGATTGTCCTTGCAGAATTATGCTTGGAGCAATCGCTTACCGCTCTCGCAAGTCCAATGGCAATGTTGGCTCTGCGCATCTGGACTTGCCCTAATCCTGTTTTAACCAAGCCAAGCAGGGCCAGCATCACCCATTGGGGTACTTTTAGCAGAGTTTTTTAAATACTGTTGCCTAAACAACTAAAGCTCTGATAACCTTGCATCCAGCGTTTAACAGGAGGCTTCAGGCAACGAGAGATTAAGTAACACAGACATAAAAACTTAGCGCCACTCAAAGGCTATAGCAACCTCTGAGTGACTGACCCCCCAACTGGTATTCGCCCAGTCAGGCGGCTAACGGGTGATTTTAACACCCACATTAGCCACCCCGACTTGCTACGGCAAATGAACCGGGGTGGCTAAACCTTAAGACGGTTTATCGGTGCGGGCAGGACAACTCTGCCCCTAGCCGAGGCCGTATGGAAGGCCCCCCTAACCCCCCAATCCTGGGGGGAACTGGAACTGATTTTTGT
Organism: Leptolyngbya sp. FACHB-261; assembly: GCF_014696065.1. NCBI lineage: Bacteria > Bacillati > Cyanobacteriota > Cyanophyceae > Leptolyngbyales > Leptolyngbyaceae > Leptolyngbya > Leptolyngbya sp. FACHB-261. Next base: position 499,603 of record NZ_JACJPL010000018.1, read on the forward strand.
CACGAAATTAAACCCTAAACCGCTCTCTTTCTCCCCCCAGAATTGGGGGGCCGGGGGGGCCTGAAACACGCAATTTCTCCTTCACAACTGCATCCCCATGCGCCATCTTTTTGCTGTGATTGATCCCCAAAAGCTTCAGATCTCGCCGCAAGATCTCGCCCGCTTCTTAGGCATTCCTCAGAGTTGGATTCTGCGCTTTGAGCAATGGGCGCATGTGCTGTTTGTGCATCGCCGGGATCGCGGGGGTCAATTCATTAGCTATCGCCAACTGCTGCATTGGCTCAAAGCCTGCATCCAAGCCATCCACCACTGCAGTACCGTCCAAGCCCTGCAAGAACTCGGCCAACTGCTCAAAGCCGACATCCAACGCTGCGCCTACGCCCCAGACAGCATCGCCTACCTGCGCCAACTCTGGCGGCAACACCAAGCCAACCTGAGTCCCTAATCCCAGCTTTTAATCGGACCCCTCCCAACCTCCCCTTGCCAAGGGCAGGAGCCGTAGGCGGTGGGGTTCTGATTGCTAGCGCTCATTCAAAGAATCAGTACAACTCCTAAACCCCCCCTAAACCCTTATGAACCCCTCCCCACTCCGCCTGCAACTCTGGGATCACATCACGCGCGAACTCACCCTCTCGCCACCGTCCAAGCTGATCCTGCTAGTCATCGCTAACTACACCGACCCCCGCTCACTCAAGGCCAGTGTCCCCATCTCCCTGCTCGTGCTCAAATGCGGCCTCAAAGAACCCGAGATCAGCCGCCTGCTCATCCCTCTAGAAGCAGGGCATTGGATCGAGCGTCTGCGAGTCCTCACCGATGCCGGTCGCTGCGTTACTCTGCACAACTTGTCTGCCGCGCTCATTCAAAGAGCACTCCAAAACAGCACTTCAATCTAGACCCTAAAAGGCAGCTCGTTGACCCCTCCCAACCTCCCCTTGCTAAGGGGACGAGCCGTAGGCGGTGGGGTTCTGAGTGCTAGCTCTCAATTTCTAGATTGCCTAGGAACTGGCCCAGGAACCTGATGTATAACCAAACACTGACAAATTACAGCCTGCGGCAGGTTGCTCAAGCAGGGAGAGTCCCTCTAGCGTTGAGTATAAAAGCCAGCATACGAGTTGCCCTCATGGTCCCCCTTCGCGATAACATCCCCACCCGGCAGACTCCTGTGGTCAACCGCTTGATCATTGGCATCAACGTCTTGCTGTTTCTCTACGAAATGACCTTGCAATTTCAGGGACAGCTCGACGCCTTCCTGGGCACCTTTGCGATCATTCCAGCCCGAGAAGTACAAGCCTTTCAAGCCCTGGTGTCAGGCAACTTGCTAGCCGTTGTACCGCTAGCGATTCCGATTCTGAGCGCCATGTTCTTGCATGGAGGACTCGCCCATATCTTCGGCAACATGCTGTTTTTGTGGGTATTTGGGGACAACGTCGAAGATCTGATGGGGCACGGTCGCTACATCGTGTTCTATCTACTCTGCGGCGCGCTTGCCAGCGTCGCGCAAATTGTCATCGACCCTAGTTCCACCGTGCCCAACATCGGGGCTAGTGGTGCAATTGCCGGAGTGTTAGGGGCCTATCTGCTGAGCTATCCCAAAGCCAAAGTTGAGGCCGTGCTGCCTTTGGGCTTCATCTTCTTGCCCTTCACCGTGCCTGCAATCTTCTTCCTGGTCTGGTGGTTCTTCCAGCAAGCGCTCTATAGCGTGGGCAGCCTGGGCATGAATACCGGTGCTGACCAGGGTGGGGTCGCTTACTGGGCACACACAGGCGGCTTTGTTGCCGGGTTCGTCTTGGTGAAGTTCTTCGCCCAGCGACAACCCCCCAACGCCGTCTACAAATCTGGTTCCAATGTCAAGGACCGCGAAACCACCTTCCGTCGCTAGTCCAGCCGCCACTCCAGCCGCTATCTCACTCAATCCCTATTGCTGAGCCCCCGAGCCCAGAAACTCTTTCTGACTCGTGATCACAGCACGAGTATTGGGAGCTAGCTTGCGCGCATACTCCAACCGGATCACCTCGGGGCTAGAACGCAAGGCTTCCCCCTGAAGTCGAATTGCCTCAGCTTCGCCCTCAGCCACAATTACTGTGCGCTGCTTCTCTAACTCAGCTCGCTCTACCAGAAAGCGCTCGCGTTCCTTCTGCTGCTCAGCGATCTGCTTCTGCTCAATCGCATTTTGGAACTGCGGCGAAAACTGCACATTGCGCAGCAGCACATCCTGCAAAACCAGATTGTTGTCAGCCAAAATCTGCTTTAGGCCGTTTTTGATGTTGGCCTGAATCTCACGGCGTTCGCCCGAGTAAACCTCAATGGCGCGGTGTAGGGCCAGTTCATTGCGCACCACAGCACGAATCTCAGGCCGCAGCACCTTGTCGATATAGCTGGGGCCAACCTTAGCGTGCAGCTGCGACACGCTGTCGGGATCGACGTAGAAGCGAACCGACAGATCCATCGAGATCTGCTGACCATCTGAGCTAAGGACCCGCAAGGCATCATCGCCGCCCAGATTGCCTTCGCGCTGCTTGGCCGACATCGTGTAAGTTTGCGAACGCACATCATATGGAATGGGCGATTGCACCAAAGGCAGCAGCAGGTGCAGCCCCTCACCTCTGGCTTTAGCCTCCAAACCACTGAAGGTGTTGAACACCACCGCTCGATAACCTGGCGGCACCACCAGCACGCACTGGGAGAACACCGTGGAGAGCAACAGCAGCACCCCCGCTGCGGTGATCAACAGCGATTGGGGAAAGGCATAACGGGGCTTAGCAGATTTCACAAGCAAACAGCCAAAGGTACAGCAGCCAAAGAAGCCCCTCAATTATCCCCTAACCGCGAGAAAGACCATTTGCCGCCCTAGCCATGTCTGCCACAAAAGCTGGATGATAGGTCCACGCGCTCAAACACAGGTTTGGCATCTCATGGTTGACTATTCTGCTGCTGACGAACTGAGCTGGACCGCTGACGCAAGAATCAAGCTCAAAAATATTCCCTTCTTTGTCCGTGCCCAAGCCCGACAACGCATTGAGCAACTGACCCGCGAAGCAGGCTCCGATACCGTAACGGTGGAAATTGTGGAACAGGCCCGCCTCGAATTTGGCCAATAAAGTTCGGCCAATAGCCCCTCAGACAAACTCACTCAAAACTTGCCCCCTTAAACAAACCCCTTCAAACAAACAGAGACCGCCTAGGGCGGTCTCTGTCTGAGTAGTTAAGGTCTGAGTAGTCAAGCTTGAGTAGAGACCTAGTAAGTCTCGACGTGCCAGCGATCAGCCTTCTTGAGATCCTTTTGGAAGTCGGACCATTCCACACCAGCCTTGCTGCACACACTGGTCATCGCTTCGTCGATGCCATCCTCCATGCCGCGCAGACCGCAGATGTAGGTGTAGGTGTTGTCTTTTTGCAGCAGGCCCCACAGCTCTTCTTTGTATTGAGCCATGCGGTTCTGGATGTACATCTTCTTGCCATCGTCGGTCTTTTGCTCCCGAGAGATAGCGTAATCCAGGCGGAAGTTGCTGTGCTGGTATTGCAAGCGCTCCAGTTCTTCTTTGTAGAGCAGAGTGTCTGTGGTCGGTACACCAAAGAACAGCCAGGCATTGCCCTGGAACTGGTAGTCTTCGTGCTGCTCCTTGAACATGCGCCACAGAAAGGCGCGGAACGGAGCGATGCCTGTGCCCGTGGCGATCATGATGATCGTGGCCTTGGGGTCGGAGGGGGGCAGGAAGGTGGTGCCTACGGGACCCGTGATTTGCACCGCATCACCGTGCTGAAGATTGCACAGGAAGTTGGAGCAAACGCCATAGACCATTTCTCCACTTTCGGGATTCTTGTACTCTAGGCGCTTGACGCTCAGAGAGATGGTCTTGTCGTCACCGTCATCGCCGTGGCGAGTCGAAGCAATCGAATAAAGACGGAGCTTGTGGGGTTTACCCTTGGCATCGGTGCCAGGGGGAACAATACCGATACTCTGACCCTCTAGGTAGCGCAGGTCGCCGCCGGAGATGTCAAACTTCAGGTGGCGAGTGTCGCCAGGGGCATGCTCACCCACGATCTTCTGGTTGAGCAGGCACCGTCCAACGAAGGGGGCGTTGGGACGATAAATATTTACGGGAATATCGCTTTTAGACTTCTCTTTCGCCTGAGCCATTAGATTCGTCGCTATTGGGTTGCGGTTATCGGAGCCCACTTATGCTAGCAAGCACATCTATGGGAAACTGTCAATCACGATGCGGTTCACGGATTGTAATCAACAGTACCACAAGTATAGAACGGGAGTTTCGCGCCGTCTCGCTCTTTAGAACCGTCCTTAGATGTGTCCTTTAGATCCCTCCTTTAGCTTGCGTCGGTCGCCGAATTTGTCAACGGAGCCTTGAAGGGGACTAAGGCTTCTGGTAGTATTTACGGTAACAATTAGTATTAAATACCTAGCTGTAGCTGTATGCTCAGGGGATAGGTATAGCTGGTCCTAAGACAGAGGTCCGGCTACTAAGGCTACTAAATAGCGATTCGATGAGTGGATTCACTCGAAGAGCATCCCCAGACTGGGGAAACAGCTTCTGACCCTGGCACGGTCAGCTAGTCACACAGAACATGGTAAACGCACAGTCGAGGGAAAAGTTTATGACCACTAAGCCGGACCGCGTAGTGTTGATCGGAGTCGCAGGGGACTCTGGCTGCGGTAAATCCACTTTCCTGCGCCGCCTGACCGACCTGTTCGGCGAGGAATTCATGACCGTGATTTGCCTCGACGACTACCATAGCCTCGACCGTAAGCAGCGCAAGGAAACAGGCATTACCGCCCTCAACCCCAAAGCTAACAACTTTGATCTGATGTATGAGCAGATCAAGGCGCTGAAGGAAGGCACTGCCATTGACAAACCAATCTACAACCACGAAACCGGTCTGCTCGATCCTCCAGAGCGGGTTGAGCCCAACCGTGTTGTGGTTATCGAAGGTTTGCACCCCCTCTACGACGAGCGCGTTCGTTCGCTGCTAGACTTCAGCGTTTACCTGGATCTGAGCGATGAAGTGAAGGTCGCCTGGAAGATCCAACGGGACATGGCCGAGCGGGGTCACTCCATGGAAGATGTCATGCAGGCGATCAATGCCCGGAAGCCGGACTTTGATGCCTATATTGACCCCCAGAAGCAACATGCGGATGTGGTCATCCAAATCCTGCCCACCGAGTTGATCAAGAACGACACTGAGCGCAGAGTGCTTAAGGTTCGCCTGATTCAGCGCGACGGCATTGAAGGCTTTGAACCGGCTTACCTGTTCGATGAGGGCTCCACCATTCACTGGACCCCCTGCGGACGCAAGCTCACTTGCTCCTACCCTGGCATCAAGATGTTCTATGGCCCAGATGTCTATCATGGCCAGAGCGTCTCGGTGCTCGAAGTTGATGGTCAGTTCGACAAGCTGGAAGAAGTGATCTACCTGGAGAACCACCTCAGCAACCTCTCCACCAAGCACTACGGCGAAATGACTCAACTGCTGCTCAAGCACCCCGGTTACCCCGGTTCCAACAACGGCACTGGCCTGTTCCAGGTCATTGTTGGCTTGAAGATGCGCGCGACCTACGAGCGCCTGATCGCTCCCGCCGAAGCTACCTCGCAACTCACGTCCGCCCGCGCTTAATTGCTTAATGGCATTGAGCCGTGACCCATGAGTTACGACCAATCTGAAATGATAAGGGTGGACCGAAGGGTCTGCCCTTTATCGTTTGTTCTTGTTCGTTTGCTTGGCCTCGTTTGTTCTGGTTCGTTTGTTTTGGCTCGTTTGCTGGGTTTAGCTTGTTTTGGCTAGCTTATTTTGGCTGGCGGGTTCTCACTGTAGCTTCAGGTCTTAACTATTCGGTCACCCTGCTGCTTAGAGAAATCCAGCACAGAAATACGCCACAATAGATCCTCTAAAATCCTCGCGCTCAGATTATGACGCTCTCAACCCCTGCCTCCCGTTCTCTACTGGAGACTGCTCGCTCGGTTCGGTCTGCCGCTTCCGATTTGAGCACGTTGCCTATAGAGAGCCGCAACCAGGCTTTAGACCGCATTGCCCAGGCACTAGAGGCATCAGCCGATGCGATTCTGGCGGCTAATGCTGCTGACCTCAAAGCCGCAACCCCTTTGGTGGAGAGCGGTGAGATGAGCCGGGCGCTCTACGGACGGTTGAAGCTGGATCCTGGCAAGCTAGCGGGGATGATTGCTGGGGTGCGAGATGTGACCAAGCTGGCGGACCCTATAGGGCAAGTGCAGATCCACCGCGAACTAGACACCGGACTGGTGCTCAAGCGGCTGACCGTGCCGCTAGGCGTGGTGGGCGTAATCTTTGAAGCCAGACCGGATGCCGTGACTCAGATTGCAGCGCTAGCAATTAAATCCGGCAATGGCCTGCTGCTCAAGGGCGGCAAAGAAGCAGTGCGCTCTTGCGAAGCGATTGTGCAAGTGATTCATCAGGCTCTGGCTGAGTCGCAGGTGCCGGCTGCCGCTGTGCAGTTATTAACCACCCGCGAAGAGATTCAAACCCTGCTGAGCCTGGATCAATATGTGGACTTGATTATTCCTCGCGGCTCCAATGCTTTTGTGCGTTACATCCAGAACAATACGCACATTCCGGTGCTGGGCCATGCTGAAGGTCTGTGCCATCTCTATATAGATGCGCAAGCCAATGTGCAGCAGGCGGTCGAAATTACCGTCGATGCCAAAGTGCAGTACCCGGCAGCCTGTAATGCCATCGAAACGTTGCTCGTGCATCGGGGCATTGCGCCTGCCTTCTTAGCGCCTGCGGTTGCAGCCTTGCAAGCCCAGAACGTAGAAGTGCGAGGTTGCGAACAAAGCCGTGCCCTGGTTCCTACGCTACTACCAGCAACTGAAGCAGACTGGGCAACTGAATACTCCGATTTGATTCTGGCGGTGAAGGTGGTGGATTCGCTAGACGAGGCGATGGAGCATATCAACACCTACGGCTCGCGCCACACCGAAGCGATTGTCACGGAAGACAGCACAGCAGCCCAAACGTTCCTGGCCCGAATCGATGCGGCGGGAGTATTCCACAATTGCTCGACCCGCTTTGCTGATGGTTTCCGTTATGGCTTTGGTGCTGAAGTCGGCATCAGCACCCAGAAATTGCCACCTCGCGGTCCGGTGGGCTTGGAAGGGCTGGTCACTTACCGCTACCAACTGATAGGACAGGGCCACACCGTTGCTCCCTATACTGGCGGCACTCCCCGCCCGTTCACTCACCGAGACCTACCCCTTGAATAATCTCGACTGTATTCATCTCACGGGCGTTCGCGGCTACGGCCATATTGGCGCTTTGCCTGAGGAGCAGGCTTTGGGGCAGTGGTTCCAGGTCGATGCCAGCCTCTGGTTGGATGTGAGCCGCCCTGGTGAAACTGACGCCCTTGATGATGCTCTCGACTATCGCTACGCAGTCGCAGCCATCCAGGACACCATCGCCACAGCTCGGTTCGCTCTGCTGGAAAAACTCGCCACCGTGCTGGCCCAAAAGCTGCTGGCCGAGTCACGGGTGCAGCAGGTGCGGGTCAAAGTCACCAAGCTCAACACGCCGATTCCAGGCTTTGCTGGCGAAATTGCCGTGGAGATTGTGCGCGGACGAGACCCCCTTCCCCAGTCTCTCCCCGGCACGGAGAGGGGAGCCGAAGCGAGCCCTGTCGTCACAAGTCCTGTGGCTAAGGGCAAAGACACTAAGCGTCAGGAGCCAGACCAGCAGGACTTTAACCCCCCCCCTTCCCTTGCAGGGAAGGGGGCCGGGGGAGATCCCAGCGCCAAAATCGTCAAGGCCATGTATACCGATGGCGCTTGCTCTGGCAATCCCGGGCCGGGCGGCTGGGGAGTAGTGGTGTATTTCCAGGACGGCAGCAGCCACGAGCTAGGCGGTGCAGCAGCCAACACGACTAACAACCGCATGGAGATGCAAGCGGCCATTGCGGCGCTGGAGTTCTTTCAGGCCCATCCTCAGACCGAGCGGATCACCCTCTACACCGACAGCGAGTATCTGAGGAACGGCATTACCAAGTGGATTTCTGGCTGGAAAAAGCGCGGCTGGAAGACAGCAGACGGTAAGCCGGTAAAAAACGAAGACCTCTGGCGGCAGCTAGATTTTCTATACACGCCCAGTGTGGTGAATTGGCAGTATGTGCGGGGGCATGCGGGCGACGTGGGCAACGAACGAGCGGATGCCATTGCGGCAGCGTTCGCTCAGCAGCGCTCACCGAAACTTACGCAAGTCATCGCCTCCTGACGGGCTAAAATCCGGAAGAGCGCTCATTCTGTAAGCCAGGTTACAACATGACCGATATCCCCTTGCCGCCTCCGGAGTCGGACAGGCCAGATGAGCTGCGCATTCAGCGCCTTCAGGCTCTGGCGCACAATTTACAACTAGCTGACGAAATTGCCTCTCAGGGTTACCTGATCACCAGCTCTGAGTTGGCCGACCTCATGGATGTGAACCCCAGCGCCGTCACCAGCCGGGGCGACCAATGGACTTGGCGCAACTGGGTAGTGACCCGTGTGCGCCGCGAGGGCAATCAACTGCTCTGGCAACTGGAGCGTACTGCCTAGTCCTTAATTTGGAGCTAGTCCCTATCCGGTACCACCGATTCAAGTCTGGCCTGGGTCTGAAAGCGCTAGAGCACAAACGACTCGATCGCCGCCGCTACCCCATCTTCCTCAACTCCCGGTGCAACCCAGTCCGCAAACGCCTGAACTTCTAGCGGTGCTTCGCCCATAGCGACGCCGATACCCGCGTATTGCAGCATCTCGACATCGTTAAAGTTGTCGCCAATCGCCATCACCTGATCGGCGCGCAAACCCAGTACGTCTTCGGCCAGCGCTTTGACGGCAGTCCCTTTGTTCACCAGAGGATTGGCTGCTTCAAAGAAGGTGGCCACCGACTTGGTGAGGTAGAGTTCGGCGGGGGTATAGCGCTGTTGCAATGCCGAGAGTAGTTCGCTGATCAGGGGAACGTTGTCGCTGAGGGCGAGAACTTTGGTCGGTTCGGTTTTGAGGTCTTGAGTTAGAGCCCGGCGCAGATCGCCCACGATGATCGGCGTAACGCCTGAGCGCTCAGCATAAAGGGCACTGGCCGGGGTTAGCTCGCGAATGTAGAGCTGATCGTTGATGTAGAGATGGACCGACAGCTCAGCTCTAAATGGGGAAGCATCGAAGTGATCGAGCAACGCTAGAGTTCGCTCCATTGGTACGGTCCAGTGGCGATAAATTTTGTTGGTGACTGGATCTTGGATCAAAGCTCCCTGGTAGGCCATCAGGGGCAAATCACAGTTCAGCTCACGGTGGAAGCGAACTGCCGAGTGGTACATCCGACCAGTGGCAATGGCAACAAGTACACCTTTAGCTTGAGCTGCTTGGACCGCTTGTTTGACCGGCTCTCGAATCTGGTTAGAAACACCAGCGATCGTGCCATCAATATCGAGGACCAAGAGGCGAATATCAGAGGTCGGAGGCTCCTCGACCGCTAGTTGGGGAAGCAGCGAGTAGCCTTCTGGAGAAGTCAGGGTCATGGCAAATTGCTGGATGGTCCATCCCCTAGAGTCTAAAAGATTCCAACACCGGTAGATGACCAATAAAAACCGCTCCAAAGCGGAGCGGAGTCCGTAAGCATAGCACTGAACTAATCACCTACACTAGCGCTCCTTTTACAGCACTAACCGTTCATAGCGAACCGAAATCTAAGCTGGAGCAGCTAACTCCTCCTTTGGTAATAGAGGTTGGCGCTAGCTTTCACCTCAGCTCTGAGTTATCAAATTTGAATTACCAAATTTGAATTACCAAATTTGAATCAAGTTCAGGGAGGGCTGGATTTGAAGAGAATGCTAAAGCCAGCCGTCTCAATGCTCAAGCTGAAATCCAAATGCTGGAACGGGAGAACTGGCCCCAGGCGCAGCTCTCGGCTGAACTCGATCAACCGCGTCATCAGCCGCGTTAAATTAACGCCTCGGATCAAAATACTACTAACCGCTTGATCGTCCTCAATGCTGCTGATTCGGTTTGCACCAAATTCGCCATCGAGGTCTGCTAGCAGGTGAGCAAGAACGGCATCATCACCCGTGATCGTGATCAACTCATCAGTTGCCATGCCTTGCATCATACGGCAAATAGACCAGCAAACAGGCCAGCAAACAGAAAGGCTAAGCCTTGGTTAGGCCCTGCCAGGCTGCTCTATTGGCATTCTCTGACAATTGCCCCCAGGATTGGCAGGACAGGTGCAGGGCAGGTACAAGACACTGCCCTACAGCAGCCATCATTTTGGTACTTAGCAACCCTGGTTCTGAGCCCGTGGGTCTGCGGAGTAGAACAAAATTGGCAGCAAAACTCACCAGCAAAGTCAGGAGTGCAGATGGGCTTTAGTCGATGGATTCAGCTATTAACCGTCGTGCCAAGTCTGGTACCAGCAGTTCTAATCCAGCCCCCAATTCGCAACCTGCTTGCTGTTAGCTTGGGTGCCATTGGCGGAGCCCTGAGCCGCTACTATCTCGGTCTATGGTTTACCAAACATTTTGGTCTTGCCTTTCCCTACGGCACCTTCGTAATCAATCTCAGCGGCTGTCTGCTCATGGGCTTTTTTTCCACATTGTCTGTAGAGCGAGCTGCGCTGGTTTCACCCGAAGTTCGCTTGTTAATCGCAGTCGGATTTTTGGGCTCTTACACGACTTTTTCAACCTACGGTTTAGACACAGCTAACCTCATACGCAGCAGCAGTTGGAGTGTGACCTTGTTCTATTGGGCAGGTAGTGCAATTTTAGGCGTGCTCAGTCTCGAACTAGGTCGCCTGCTAGCCGGAAAGTTGCTCTAGTAATCTCACCCTCTCAAACTGAATTTAAGCTGAATTATGCAGTGCAAGTTAGAACCTGCTAAGCCGATTTTTGCCCGTTTCAGCTACCCTAAAGAGGCAGGTTGCCCCCTTGCCCTTTGTGCTGACAACTGAGCCTTTTTTCAGCGCTCCTCTAGAGCCTAAACTTCAAGCCATTCGTAACCGCTTACGTCCGGGTCAGCAGGTGATTGCAGACTGGCAAGCTGGGCCTTTGGCTGTTTCAGCGGTGCCCGGAGCAGGCAAATCTACTGGCATGGCCGGAGCGGCGGCGCTGGTGATTGCTCGTCATCAGTTGAACCGGCGGCGACAGTTAGTCGTAGTCACCTTCACGCGCTCAGCCGTAGCTAGCATTCGGGCCAAAATTCGTAGCCATTTACGCGAGCTAGGGCTGCCTCAAGGTAGCTTTCTAGTAAATACGCTGCACGGCCTAGCCCTGAATATCGCCGGTAGCCAGCCGGAACTGTCAGGTGTGCGCGCTGACCTGAAGGCAGTGCTCCAACCCAGCCAGAAGGCCCGCTTTCTGCGCCAGGCAGTGGACCAGTGGATCGCCGAAAATCCCCAGCCCTTCCAGCTTTTGATCGAGGGCCGCGCCTTCGATGGCGAAGAAACCGAGCGGCAACGGCGGCAATTCATTCTGCGGAGCGAAATCCTGCCCGCCCTAGCGCAGGAGGTGGTGCAGGAAGCCCGCAGTTCCGGCCTGAGTCCTAACCAAGTGCGTGAGATCTCTCGTCAGGTTTCTGAGGAAGTAGAGTTTTCGGTGTTGGGAGTGGCAGCAGGGCTGTACGAACGCTACGAGCGCATTTTGCGAGCAGCCAATGCCATCGATTACGACGACATGATTTTGGGTGCGCTGCGGGTGCTGGAGGATCCAGTGGCGCGGCAGATCTGGCAAGAACGGGTGTTTGCCGTTTTTGAGGATGAAGCCCAAGACTCCTCACCGCTACAAACCCGCCTGCTGGAAATCTTGAGTCAGAGCGAGACAGACGGCAGCAATCTGGTGCGGGTGGGCGACCCAAATCAGGCAATTAACTCCACTTTTACACCCGCAGATCCCCGGTTCTTCAACGATTTTTGCGACCAGTGCGGCAGCTCAGAGCGCTTAGCCATCCTGGATCAAGCCGGACGCAGCAGTCGCATCATTATCGACGCGGCCAATTTTGTCTTGAATTGGGTCAATCAGTCTTCGTTGGTGGGGCGTGAGCGGGCCTTCCGTCCCCAGCAGATCCAATCCGTCGATGCCGGTGACCCGCAAGCCGATGCCAACCCAGCCCCCGAAGGCCGAGGCCTAGAGTTACTGGCCCCACGCGACATTTACCACAGTGCCCAACTGTTGGGTGCTCGGGCACTGGAATTGCTGAAGGCCAACCCGGACCGCACCGCCGCCGTACTAGTGCGCCAACACAACCAGAGCCGCTTTCTGTGCGAGCAGTTGCAGTTCTTGCAAAAGGACCACGGTATTGTCGTCTATGACACCGAGCAGCGGGAGCGGCGTTCGCGCGTTCCAGCGCAGATGCTAGCGCTGTTGCAGTTCATCAATCGCCCTCACTCGCCCGACAATCTCAAAAACGCGCTGAGTGTGTTGCTAGAGCGGCAGCTGATTCCCAGTCAAGATCTCAATGCCCTAGCAGTTGACCCTGAGCGCTTTCTCTATCCGGGGCCTCTAGACCCTGCCCTCTCGGCAACCCAAGCTCAAATTCGACGCAAGTGTGCAGGGTTGCTGCGGGCACGCCTAGAGTTGCCACTGTTCAACTTGATTCCTTTTGTGGCGCTGGCACTAGGCTACGATGCCTCGGAGTTGGCTACTGCCGACAAGCTGACCGAGCGCATTGTGCAGCAGGTCTACAGCCAGGGTGCTCATCCCAGTCTCAACGCTGTGCTTGGCGTGCTCAACGACATTGTGTTGTCGGAAAACTTTGAGGCGGTGGAGGTGGAAGACCCGGAGGTGCGCTACATTCGCCCCGGCCAACTCACCGTGATCACTATGCACAAGGCCAAGGGACTGGACTGGGATTACGTTTTCATTCCGTTCCTGCATGAGCGCCTGATTCCCGGTCAGCCTTACGTGCCCGCCAGTGCTCAATTCTTGGGGGACTTTACCTTGCCAGAAGTGGCCCGAGCACAGATTCGGGCTTATGTGCATGGCGATGAGGTTCCCTCAGTGGGTGAAGCTTGGCGACGGGCCGGTGAGCTGAAGGCCGCCGAGGAGTTTCGCTTGCTCTACGTAGCCATGACGCGGGCCAAGCGCCTGCTGTGGATGTCAGCTGAGAAAAGTACGCCGTTCTCCTGGAACAACCTGGAGATGATGCAAGACACCGCCAAAGCCTGCCCAATTCTCAAGCCCCTAGCTCAGCGCTTTCCTAGCAGTTTGGTTCCTTGCTAGGAGGTCTTCCAGACTGAAGTTGCTTAAGTGGCCACTTACTTGAATGATCTTGCCTGGTTTCAACTTTTAGTCGAGCCAATAATATAAGTGAGCGGGGGCCGGGCGCCATTTAAGCAATTGAGGGAAAGCACGATGGATGACTCTACTTACGCAATTTTTCTGGGCTTTGGTTTGCTTTGGGTCGTGATGGCGGGAATTGCTTTTATTGCCTTGCTGAAAGCAGATGGACAAAAGCTACAATTCGGTCCCAATGGACTGATTGTTGCGATTCCGATTGTGTTGGTCATTGCAGTTGCTTTAATTTTTGGGGTCATAGCAGGCACCTAAACCTTGCGAAATTAGTTCCAGGGCTTACTGCGATATTTGGCTCATTACTGCACTAATTTTTGCAAGCCACTGAGTTTTGCAAGCCAGGCTTATTCACCTCAAAAGCATGACTAAAAGCATCGCTATGGGCTAGTGTCCCAGCAGGTTTGCAATGCTCGTCTAACCAGCCCAATAGCCTGGTAGCCAGTCAGCTAGTTGAGGCACACTGGGTGGCAGCTCTTTCGCGCAGGTTCGGAGCACATGCCAGCTACTCCTGAGTTTCCTGCCCCTGAGTTTGGCTCTGAATTTCTTGATATCCGACCCCCCTGGAACGCTTGGGACCTGCTCAAAACTATCTTGGGCGGCTTGGTCCTGAGTTTGATGCTGGTGGCGACGGTGTTGTTTGGTGCGAAGGCGCTGGCCAGCTCCGACCTGCTCGAAGTTCCCAGGCGGGTGGCAGTCAATCTCGCGATTCTGAGCACCTACTTTGGGCTGCTGGGCTCAGCCTGGTATTTCGTTTTGCGGCGTTATCGAGCGCAGTGGCAGGAGGTAGGTTTACGTCCGGTGAGCGTGAAGGGACTGCTAGCAGTGTTGCCAGTAATGCTCGCTGTTCTTGCGGTCAATGTTGGGTTGACGCTCGTGATGACTCGTCTGCTTGGGCCAATCAATAATCCACAAAAGGAGAGTTTCGCGCCAGGCGGTGTCATGACCCTGAGCGATTTGGGCTGGTTGTTTCCCCATGTCGCGGTGGCAGCGCCGATTGTTGAGGAAATTCTGTTTCGGGGCATGCTCTACCCTTATCTGCGCAGCAGAACCAGCCGCTCCAATGCCGTTCTGCTCTCGGCAGGCATCTTTGCTTCGATTCATTTTATCCCAGTGCTGTGGCCGTTTCTGTTCAATTTGGGCATAGCGCTGGCCCTAGTTACAGAGCGCTACAAGAGTATCTATCCAGCCATACTGCTACACGGGTTGAATAACGCGTTGGTGGTGACGGGGATGTACTTTTCGCTCCATCAAGGCAGTTAGCTAGCTCCGCTAAACCCCTGAGCCAAGCCGCTTGCAGGCAGACAGCCCGCGCGGTGAAACTCTTGGCTTGACAAATCTCTCCAGTAAGAGGAAGGTTAGTGATGACTTAACTCTCCTCTTACTGGAAGCTTAGGTTAGGATGCCCCGTCAGGCTTGCTGCACGGGGGATATTGCTGTGTTTTTCTGCGAACCGTGGAGCCAAGGAGCCAGAACTATGCCTACCAAGCCTGACCAACTCGTGTCGGCGAGCTACTTTTATCGCGTAGTGTGGCGCTGGCATTTCTACGCTGGCCTGTTGGTCGCTCCGTTCATGGTGATGTTGGCAATTACCGGCAGCATCTACCTGTTCAAGCCGCAACTGGATGGCTGGATGTACCACAACTTGATGTTTGTGCCGCCAACTAGCCCAGCACTGTCCCAAGTTGAGCAGCTTGAGGCCGTTCGCAGTGCTTACCCTGGCGCAGAGCTGTCAACTTTTCGTCCCGCTGAGACACCAGAGCGCAGCGCTGAAGTTGGCCTGACCACTCAGGATGGGCGCGAACTGACGGTGTTTGTGAATCCGGCCAATGGCAATCTGTTGGGGAACCGCGATGAGACGCACAACCTTCAGGCTTATGCTCGCAAGCTGCACGGCGAGTTGATGCTTGGCGTGATCGGCGACCGGATGATCGAGTTAGCGGCCTGTTGGGGTTTAGTGCTAATGATCACGGGCCTGTACCTCTGGTGGCCACGCAAGGGTTCACTGCTTTGGGGAACGCTCTTACCGCGGCTCAACAGTCAGGACCGGCGCGTTTTTTGGCGGGATTTGCACGTTGTGCCCGGTTTTTACGGTTCGCTGCTGGTGGTTTTTATGATTCTGACAGGCTTGCCCTGGTCGGGCTTTTGGGGTGAGCAGTTTGCAAATATCTGGAGTCGCTATCCGGCGCAGGTGTTGGACAACTTTCCAAAATCAACACTGCTCACTGGTTCGCTGAATCAGAGTGGAGACAAGCGCGTGCCTTGGGCTGTGGAGAAGTTGCCGATACCGCAGTCAGACTCGTCTGGGCATGAGGCTCATCAGGGCCTCATGCAACACCCAACAAGCAATTCGGTTGTAGCGCCCGATGGCATTCCATCCGGTACACCGGTCAACTTGGATTCAGTGGTCGCGTTGGCACAAGCTAAGGGGGTTCCCGCTGGTTTCAAGGTGAGTCTGCCAACGGATCCAGAGGGCGTCTATACGGTTTCCGCAGCTCCCAACAACCCTGCCGAGCAGGTAACGCTGCACATTGACCAGTACAGCGGCAAGGTGCTGAATGAGGTGCGTTGGGCGCAGTACGGGGTGGTACCCAGGGCGGTTGAGTTAGGCATTGCGGTGCATGAGGGCAGGTACTTTGGCCTGCTCAATCAGCTACTAATGCTGTTTACCTGTCTGGTGGTGATTGGTTTGTCTTTAACAGGGCTTGTGATGTGGTGGCAGCGCCGCCCGCTAGGCCAGTTGGGCGCTCCACCCATGCCCAAAAACTTGCCTCTGTGGAAGCAAGCTGTGGTGATCATTGCAATTCTGGGTGTGCTCTTTCCTTTGGTTGGTCTTTCGCTGTTGGCGGTGCTGCTGTTGGACTATCTGGTAATTTCACGCATTCCTTTCTTAAAACGTGCTTTGGGCTGACCGGTCTTGCTATGGCAGAGATCTTGCTATGGCAGGGGCGGCTACCTTACCCCAACATTGCGGTCAAGTCACCAGCAACTCGCTTAATCTCCAAAAACAGCAACCCTTGCTTAGCAGCGGCTGAAGCCAGCACCAACAATACTGCCTCAGAACCACAGCTCACCAGAACGCCGTAACCCTTCTCCCCCTGCACAAAAATCCGCTCGACATTGCCTCGCGCCAATTCTGAGCCAATCCGTTCTCCCAAGGAGAGCATCGCTGCCGACATCGCCGAAGTGCGCTCCTCATCCATCCCGCCGGGCAGCGATGCAGCCAAGGGCAAACCATCTGGCGTCACCAGCACTGCTCCCTGCACGTCGGAGGTCCCCGTTACAAAGTTCTGAAGCACATTCAACAAGGCATTGGCATTAATCATGACGGGCGCTCCTGGGCAACAATTAAGCAAACTAGCAAGGGTCTGATTCAAAAAATACCCCTGAAACCAGAGAAGAGAACAGAATAAGCCATAACCTGCCCTGTTCTAGCTGCCAGCTAAGTTCTGCTAGCAGTGGTCGCAAGCCTGCAACCCTATGCTATTAATGCTTACAGCCTTCAGTCAGCAGCATCTTCAGAGATTTTTGAATCGGACTGTTGACATTCAAACTATCTGAGTGATAGCTTTAGAACATCGAATCTTCGGATACAAACAGTCGGAGGCAGAAAAATGAACAACATGCTTCAAGCGGCTGAGGACCTTAATAACGCTCTTAAGAACATCGCCCTTGTCTCTTTCTTGGCCGCTGGCCTAGCCGTCGCGGCTCAAGCCGCTCAGCACACTCAACCCTTTTTACCTAAGCCTGCACTAGAAGCTGAGCTACCAACGCAGGTTGTTAACCACTTGCTCACGGCTTCTACAGCCACTGTGTTGAGACCTGAAGAGAGCAACGATTACACGAACCTGGTTCAACAAGCTTGAGTTCCATTTAGATCTGAAATCTCACAATTGGAGATTAAAGTTTCCAGCGGTCCGTTTAACAAGCTCCCTACGCTAAACCTCAGCCCCCACAGAGCGTGCGGGGGCTTTTTTTTGGGCTTTTTTTAGATAAGAAAACCCCTGACCGTGCCTGCAGGGGTTTAAGACCTTCGTGTATGCGTATAGCTTTTATAGTTCACAGGCTATGACAGAACTTCCCTCTACAGTCTCTGTGATGCTGGCTACAGGCAGCAGAGAGGGGAGCTTATGCTGCTGCCTCAACCCACTCAACTGACAAGCCCAAGCTAAAGAACACCTAAGAGAACATTCAGAAAATTACGAAAAACCCTAGCCTTGACTGCCAGGGCAGCAAAACTGATCGTATGCCTCTTGATTTGCTAAACATTCGCGCCTAGAAGGAATCTCCCCCTCTAGGCGGACAGGCATAAAAAAGCGGCAGCGTTGTCTCTGCCGCGGTGGTCAATGGGAGTTTCTCTTGCTTCCTCAAACTAGCTATAGAAGCAGCAAAGTACACCAGCAATCCACCTGAAGCCTGGTTATCTAGATCTCAGTAATAACCGGCTCTTTACTTCTAGAGGTGTTTCTGTGAGCGCCTTCAACGGCTACTCCGGCAATGGCTACTCCGGCAATTTGTATTGTCCAACAATTCGCTTGGCAAATTCCGGCACATGAGCCTCCAGTTTCTCTGGATGGTTTCGCTTGAGATACAAGTAATTGCGCGTGAAATGAGAATCGATCGAAAAGCGTCCGTATTCCAAACCTTTTGGACCAATTTTCTCGATTACCACACCCATCAGTTTTGCTGCCCACATCGGTAGGGTCATACCTTTGTCATAGGCTGGGATGCTCTGCTGGACTGCTTTATGGCGGTTGCCTTCGGACATCACAGGTTGAGTTTCGAGTTGGTCCATCACCAGATCCAACATCTCTTGTCCTGTCTGGTTGCGCACTGTAATCCACTGCCAGCCAAAGGGAGCGCCCATATAGCCCACAACCAAATCGGCTAAGCCGTTCACATAGTCAAAGCAACTCATGCAAGACGGTGCAAACACATCCTTCAGTTCTTTGGTGTTGAGGCCAAAAAAGGGCACTGTTTCAGTCGAGCCATCTTCATGCTTGAAGTGCACACGGAAATCTTGCATGAATTCGTAATGGACCACCGTGCTGGGCGAGCGACTGGTTGTGTCCAAAAACTTCTGCAAGCCAGCTCGGGTGACATTGTCTACGCAGGGTGTCCCCAGCACATAGAGTTTCTCTAAGCCCAACTGATCCTGCACGGCTCGTAATGCCTGAATTTGGCAGCCCACACCAATCACCAAAAGGCGCTTCAAACCTGACTGCTCGATCTGCTCCAACACCGAAAGGTTGGGAGAAAGCGTTGGTTTGTTCACTCGGGCCGCTAGGATTTCTTCCGGAGTCCGCGCAATCACCGGCTTGGGTTGAAAGCGATCTTCTGGTGTGTTCTGCACGCAGACTACGCCCTCGACCCAGCCCCGGTTGAGCATTTCAATCGCAATACTGCTGACGATGCCAGTCCACTGCGCCCCTTCGATGGGCGATTGCTTGCGGGCAGCGATCATGTCTTGGTGCACGCCGAAGTAGAGTTCGCGTTCGTTATCCAAATCGCGCGAGCGTCCATGATTGCGGACTTCTAGCTGCTCAACCTGCTGGTTCAGAAAGGCGCAGGCATCTTTGACGTAGTGGATGTAGTAGGTATCGCAGAGACCACATTCGCTGCACAGCTCCTTGGCTGGGCGACGACTGGTAGTCT
The DNA here is from genome assembly GCF_014696065.1 of Leptolyngbya sp. FACHB-261. NCBI lineage: Bacteria > Bacillati > Cyanobacteriota > Cyanophyceae > Leptolyngbyales > Leptolyngbyaceae > Leptolyngbya > Leptolyngbya sp. FACHB-261. Next base: position 518,546 of record NZ_JACJPL010000018.1, read on the forward strand.
TGAGGGCGCGAGCTTTGCGATGGGCAGAACGGTCAGTAGCAGGGGACATGACAGCTTGAGGCCAGAATTAGGCACAAATCCGGATGCCCCCTCAGGATAACGCGCAATCCATCCACTTCAGGCCGACCTAGTCAGGAGGGCGTTTGCCCCTACCAGCCCGACGTTGCCAGCGTCGCCACTCATTGGTGCTGCGTAATGCTAGCCAAAGTAATAGCAGGGCGATCAAACCGCCCTGACGAGGAGCATCCAGCGCAAAAAACACTAATGACACACACAGAACATCCTGGATAAACACAGCCCAGAGCGGCAGCCCGCGCATGCGGAAAAACCACCCGGCCACAACAACCTGCAGCACCAAAGCCAAGACGCCACCTAATAGCCCCACTAACCACAGGGGTTGCGCTGTTGCTTGCGCCACGGCCAAACCCATGATTGCGCCGACTACTGGACTCAGAACCAGTTGCACAATTTGGAGAACGCGCTGCCCCAATAAGTTTTTGGAGCCAATTAACTCGAACAGCGACCAACTGACCAAAACTCCCAACACTACTGGGGGAGGAATGTGGGATAGCAACGGCACTTGCGACCAAAGTTGATTGCCCTGCAGCAGACCAATCAATAGCAGTGGCAGGGCAACGCGCAATCCTCCTGCCGCCGCTGCAGATAGACTCGCCAGCAGTTCGACCATGAGTTGCTCTGACCGGCTGTTTTAGGGATACCTAAACCCTTTACTAAAGTTTATGCCCAGATCCTGAATAGAAGACATGATGGTTCTGACTTAACGGTTCTGAACCAGATGTGTAGGTTAAATTTGTGGCCTGAATTTCTTAAAGTCTCTTAGGACTCACTCTTTTACTGCTTAAGAATCGTGGGGAGTTGCTCCAAAATTCGCTGAGCAATAGTAGCCGGCGACTCACCTGCTAAGACCGTAATGTGCAGGTCTGCTTGTCGATAACGGTCTTGGCGTTGGTCTAAAAGTCGCTGAAGCACTGCGGCTGGATCGGGAGATTCTAATAACAGGGGCCGCGGGGTGGGGTCGTGGCGTAACCGCGATAACAGCTCTTCAATAGCAACATCTAGCCAAACGACAATGCCGTGATGCAGATAAGACCAGTTGCTAGCGTCTTGGACAATGCCACCCCCTGTTGCAACGACTAAGCGGGTATAAGTGGCTAGCTCACTGAGCACCTGCTGCTCAAGCTGCCTGAAACTAGCCTCACCTGATTCCGCAAAGATCTGCTGGACACTACGTCCACTGATCTGCTCGACCAAAGCATCTGTGTCCAAGAAGCGGTAAGACATCCGCTGAGCAAGCTCCCGTCCTACGGTGGACTTGCCTGCTCCCATCATGCCAACCAAAAACAGATTCACGCCCTGCAACATGCAGCCCAGTGTAGCGCTAGAGCCTACTGTCTTCCGCTAACCCTACAGGAATTAAGAATTCCTGATTTTTCCTCCAAAATTTCTATCGCTCAATTTAGGGGTAATGGCTGCTCAGCCTGTGGAAAACCCCCCAAAATCTGTGGATAACTTGTGGAGAATCTGTGGAAGAAGTCATCGTTCTGGGGAAAACAAGTAGTGAGTATAAATACTCTGTGGAAAAGTAGGGGTACTTTTCCACAGGTTTTCCACAGGCCTTAGAGGCTTAAAAGCCAAGCCACGGATTGAGTCCACAGGTTTTTCCACATTTTCCACAGCCCCTATTACTACTACAGTTAAAAACTTAAAAAGATTGATTTGATAGAGATCCGGAGTTGGCAGATGAACTCGATTGCCAGCTTCTAGCCCACTGAGTCAGCCAGTGGTAGGATGGGCGTCCAGAGCCAGAGCACCGCGCAGTCTTTCTAAAACCCAACCCCAGACCATGAAACTGATCTGCTCTCAAGCGGCTCTCAGCCAGAATCTCTCTCTTGTCAGCCGTGCGGTTGCTTCTCGCCCTAGCCACCCAGTCCTGGCTCATGTCCTGCTGAACGCGGACGAAGAGCGCCAAGAGGTGAGCGTAACGGCGTTTGATCTCAATCTGGGGATTCGGGTGAGCTTTGAGGCACAGGTCTTAGAGGCGGGCAGTGTGACGCTACCTGCTCGTTTGTTGAGCGATATTGTGATTAAGCTGCCTGATGTGCAGGTGGTCCTGGAGTTTGAGGAGCAAGCCTTTGCGGACGGGGACACCAATGTGTCGGTGTCCTGTGGGGCTGGTAGTTATCAGATGCGAGGGCTGAGTGCGAGTGAGTTTCCTTCGCTGCCGCTAGTGAACGAGGATAAAGAAGCGGTGGTACCGGTAGAACTGTTGCTATCGGGGCTATCGGGTTCACTATTTGCCGCCTCTAGCGACGAGACTAAGCAGGTGCTGACAGGAGTGCACGTGAGCGCTCGCGACAACTCAGTAGAATTCGCAGCAACTGATGGGCACCGTCTGGCAGTGGTGCAGACAGAACAGGTGAGTGAGGAGGGCGAAGCCCCAGCGGCTGAGCTGACCGATTTGGAAGTGACGGTCCCAGCACGGGCTCTACGGGAGTTGGAGCGGATTCTCAACGCTCAAGGCAAGGGGCTGGTCACGCTCCACTTTGATACCCGCACCTGTGTGTTTAGCCTGGGCGACCAAGAGTCTGGCCCACGGATTACATCACGATTGCTGGATGGACAATATCCCAACTACCGCCAACTGATTCCCCGCAGCTTCGAGCGCCAGATGACCGTGGAGCGCAAGGCGTTGCTGGGGGCTCTAGAGCGTATCTCAGTGCTGGCAGACCAGCGCAACAACATTGTGAAGCTCAGCATCGATGGGGCAACCCAGGAAGTAGCGCTGAGCGTTGACGCACCGGACGTGGGCTCCGGTCGAGAAGTGGTGCCGGTACAGATGTCAGGCGATGACTTAGAGATCGCCTTTAACGTCAAATATCTGGCTGAAGGGCTCAAAGCCCTGAGCAGCAACGAAATCCAAATGCAGTTGAACAGTCCAACCAGCCCTGCCGTGCTTACGCCTGTAGGTGCCCTAAAGATGACCTACCTAATCATGCCGGTCCAAATTCGCTCGGCTTAGTCCTCTGCTTAGTGATCGTCAGTTTCTTGTCTGTTGCTTAAGCCTGTGGCTTGAGAATTACCTAACTTGAGGTTGTCAGGGTGAGTTGGATACCCACCCTGAGCTAAGAGTTTCCAGACTAGTCGTTCTTGACTGATTGCTATCGCTTAGTCGATTTGCTTACTCGGTTCGCTCAGTCAATTAGTTGTTTAATCAACAACCTTAAGTCGTCCAGCACGCAGACGTTCGAAAATTCGGTTGACTTTTTGTTGCTCAGTCTCGCTCAGCATCAGTTTGTTAAGCAAGTTAGACATAAGCTTGTGCTGATCAGCGCGGCTGATTTTGCCAGAAGCCAAAATTTGTTCGATCAAACGTTCCAGGGCTGAAGTTGAATAAGTTGGATCGCTGAGGGAGTTCATAGTAAGGATGACCTGGTTCAATCGTTAAAAAGTTCTGGGAAAAATGAAGAAGATATTTCTTAAAAACAAATAGTCAAACTACTGGTGCTAAGCCTCAGCAGTTGACAGACTAGAGTCTGAAGATTGGCCGACCTTGGCTCTGGACTCGGCGTAATCATTGATGCCCGCTAGCCAACCTGCCCAAGAAAATAACGAGAAGACATGATCAGGTAGATCTACGCCGTGCTTACCGTAGTTCCAGCCGATGAGATAGGGGTCATTAGGTGCCATGATGATAGGTGCCTCTACTCTTAGGGGTCAAGAGGTGGGAATCCTTGCCGGGGTACCACCTCTGCAAACTTAAGTAAGTTTACATATCTTTACGGAATCATGGGGGTGTGGTTCTTTACCACTCCCAAAGGGTGAGTTTTGAGATACATTTGCTCTCATTTTTCGCCACTCAGCCTGAGAGCTAAGTATATGTACGGGTCTAGCCTCAAGACAACTCAACTCAGGGCAGAGTCCTCGACTCAGTGAAGGTCAGTGAGTTGGGTCAGTCCACTGACCGCCAGTGGTTCCGGCAAGCGGTCTTTGAGTGGCTACAGTGCTAGGAGGTTGGCGCAAAAAAAAGTGAATGCGCAGGCGCTCGGCGAACCGATCAACCTACGCAAACAGTTCTGATTTCGCGGTGTTTCGCGTTGACTGAATAAGCTTTGGGTAAACTCTAGGGACAGCTTTAGGTGCTGGCCTTTTTAACAGGCTGCAGACTTTGCGGCTTCCAGGTTTCGCAGGCTTTAGGCCGCTTTAGGTTCCCTTTAGAGCGCGAGTGATTACTTGTTTCTCGCTAACAGGTACTTCACGGACAGCTACTTTACAAGACGAAGGCTGAAATTAATTAAACTTAGTTAAAGGCAAGCGGCAAAGAAGTTATTTCTCTGACTTCTGACGCTTTGGTTGCTGATACTTCGCTCACTATTCACTTTATTCACTAAGGCGAAGGCGAATCTCTAATCTTTAAGCAACTGCGGCTGGATACCAGCTAAGGACAATGCTACCATTAGCGGCCCAACCATAATGCCCAGGACGCTGGTGGTCCTTGTAGAAACCAGTAATCTCCTTAGCGCTGATCAGGATACCTGCCGCTTGAGGTGTCAGCTTTAGCCGTCCTGCCTCAGCTCGGTGGATCCCGATTGCGCCCCGCTCGGTTTGAATCGCATAGCCCTGAGCACTATAAGCCAGAGTACCGAAGACTATCCGGTGGGCAACATCGGGACGAAACTGAAAAATGCTGGAGTAAGACACTAGACACCTTTGTGTTTGCTTATCGCTAGCCTATCAAGGCAACCGCGAGGTGAATTCCGTAAGATTGCGGCTTTCCCCAGCCCAATTCCCAAAAGGACCGGGGGAAACCACAGGTTTATGCAGTCTTGATAATCCCTTGACGGCTTCTGCATCCCCCAGCCCGAATACTGACCACCAATCGTTGAAGCTAGCGGTTGAAGCGAACTGGCTCCGCCTCATTCCTAGCAACCTCTCGTCTTCTCCTGGGTCTGGTGGCCTCCTCACGCTGCTGTAGGGCAGCGATACGCTGAACTCCTGCTTGATTATTCTGACGGGTATAAAGGGCTAGGGCGCGTTCTAGGGCTTTCTTGGCTTCCTCTTTACGACCCATCGCATCGAGCGTGATCGCCAGTTCGTAATGGGCCTCAGGGACCGAGAAGTTGGTGCTGATTGCCTGCTGGTAGTTGTACATCGCCTCATCGAGCTTGCCCTCCTGACGCAGCAAATTGCCTAAACGAACATAGGCAACAGTCAGATTTGGCCCGGCAGTAATAGCGTTGCGGTAGGCTTCAATGGCCTCGGGTCTGCGGTCTTGCTGCACGAAGATATCCCCTAGGCTCTTGTAAGACAGGGCATCGTGAGGATTGAGCCGAAGGGCCTGACGGTAAGCTACCGCCGCATCACTGGGGCTCTCTAGTGCCAAGAGCGCATTACCTAGACCCCGATAGTAAGCTGACTGGCGAGAATTGAGGCTAACTGCACGACGGTAGGCTGCCGCAGCGTCCGTGTAGTTGCCTTGCAACATCAGGTCATTGCCCCGGACATATTGCTGATCGGCGGCAACAGAATAGCGGGAAAGGGCTTCGTCCACAGCCTTGGCTTCCGGTTGGGGCATTGATACGAAGCAGAGGCTAGTCAGCGCCATAGAGGATGCTAGCCAGAGGAGCCAACGGCGGGGCTGATGGAGCGGGGTAGAAGGGGCTGAGTCTTTCATGAGGTACTCTAGTTCGTTACTCCAGGTTCTGACGCACACTTTCTAGTCAATTGGTCCATTTCCGGGAATCGCTTCTTTTCTAACCTTGCCATTGACTGGATGGCTACAGTGCCAAAATTGCAGACTGAGTGGCTTGGCAATTGCCGAATCAGCAGAAATCGTTACACTAAAAAACAGCCTGAACGCCTGCATTGGTTGAATTTGGGCCGCTCCTCGCTGCATGATTCCCCATCAGATTACTCTCACCAATTTTTTGAGCTACCGGCAAACCTTTCTAAGTTTTGAAGGTTTGCAGACGGCTTGTATCTGTGGTCCAAATGGGTCTGGAAAATCGTCACTGCTAGAGGCAATCACCTGGGTTCTGTGGGGAGAGAGCCGAGCCAACAGTGAAGATGATGTTATTCATACGGGTGCAACCGAAGCACGGGTTGATTTTCAATTTTTCAGCCAGGGACAACGTTGTCGGGTCATTCGTAGCAGGGTGCGGGGCTCAACCAGCATCTTAGACTTTCAAATTTCTGAAACAGAGCCAGATAGCCCAGCCGATTTTCGTCCCCTCACTGAGCGAAATCTCCGGGCAACGCAGCAGGCAATTTGCAATCACCTGCGCATGGATTACGAGACCTTTATTAACTCAGCCTATTTACGTCAAGGACGGGCTGATGAATTCACCCTCAAGCGCCCTGCTGAACGCAAACAGATTTTGGCTGAAATTCTGGGGCTGGGTCCCTACGATGAGCTTGCAGAACGGGCACGGGAGCGGGCGCGTCAGTTTCGGGCTCAGGCCAGTGTTTTAGAAGATACGCTGCGGTTGCAGGCCCAACAGGTTCAGCAGCGGGAGCGCGTTGACGCCGAACTCAAAACCTTGCAAACTCAATGTCTGGCCGCTCAGCACCAGCAACAGATTGACCGACAGCACCTGACTCAACTTCAACAGCAGCAGCACCAACGGCAGAGCTGGGAGCAACGCTTGGGCTGGGTGATTTCCCAGCAGCAGAGTCGGCACCAGGACAGCTTGCGTTTACAAAGCAACTTGGCCCAACAGCAGCAGCAGCTTCAGCGATTGACCGTCCTGCTTGCAGACGAAGTAGCGATTATGCAGGGCTACAGCCACTGCCAATCGCTGCAAGTGCAGGAAGCCAACTACAACACCAAACTCCAGCAGCAACAGCAACTCGGAGACAGTCTGGATCACTATAGTCGCCAGCTAGAGCGCTGCCGTTCCGAACTGCTGGGCGAATTGCAGGCTGAGACAACTCGGCTAGAGGCGTTAGTCCTCCAGCAGCAAGAAACGCAGGCCCTGCTACATAAAGCACCTGAGATTGAGACAGCTGTGCGGCAGTTGCAAACGGCTCGGGATCAGTTGAGCCATCTAGACCAGCTACAAACTAAAGCCGCGCCTCTACTGCAGCGTCGGGCTCAGTTACAGGTGCAACTCAATACCACAGCTGCCCGTCTCAGTGCTCGTTTAGATGAACTGGATACCCGGATCGAACAGCTGCGCTGGGCTGGGCAGCATCAGGAGAAGTTACAGACCGCTGTAGGGCAGGTGCAGGCTCGCGTTCACCACTTGGAGAAGCGCCGGATTTATCAGCAACGGGTTCAAGAGAAGGGCTTGGAACGCCGAAGTTTTTTAGAACGCCTACAGGGCGATCAGCGGGCCATTGAGCTTCAGTTGGCTCAGCTAGATGGCAAGCTCAGCCTACTGAAGGTGCCGGACGCTAGCTGCCCAGTCTGTGAGCGTCCGCTGGATGAGCCCCATTGGAACCTGGTTGGTCAGAAGCATCAGCAACAACAGCAAGAGCTTCTGGGGCAGCTTTGGGTGATTCGGGAGCAGCTAGCAGTATCCGAGCGTGAGATCCAAGTTCTACGCCGGGAGTACCGGGAACTGGAACAGGAACTGACTGCCTTGCCTTTATGCATGGAAGAGAAAGGCCGCCTACAGGAGCAACTGGAAGCCTCTCAGGTCTGCACCGAACGCTTGGCTCAATTGGAGACCGAGCGGCAACAGTTGGCCCAAAAGTTACAGCAAGGCGCACACAGTGCAGAGATTTGCCAAGAGTTGACGCTGCTTGACCAGACTCTTGACGGTCTGAATTACGATGAGCGCACCCACGCCCTGATCCGAGGACAGGTCGATCGCTGGCGTTGGGCTGAGGGCAAACAAACCGAACTAAAAGCGCAACGGCGCAAGCTCACTGATTTAGAAAGCCGCTTACCCAACCTGCAAGCCCGAGTTGCAGTTCTCCAAGCTCGCTTAGATCAAGAACAAGTTGACTCAACCCTCCAAGCCCAGATCGCTCAGCTCAAGCAGCAAATGGCTGAGCTGGGCTATGACCGAGAGCAGCACCAGCAAATTCGCGAACGTATGCGCCTAGCTCAGGATTGGCTGTTGCGCTACCAGGAGCTGATGCAAGCTCGTCAGCAATTACCCTTGCTCCAGCAGCAACTGGCACAAAACGAGCAAGCCTTGGCGGAGTTAGAGCAGGAGTTGCAAGCCTTGGCTACTCAACAGCAAGACCTGAGCCGCCAGCTAGAACAGACGCCTGATGCAACTGAGAAAATTCAAACACTAGAGCAAGCTATAGAGCAGCGTCGATTTTGCTTGGAGCGAGATCTCAGTCGTCTTGGTCAGGTGCAACAGCAACAACAGCATCTAGTTACTCAGGCAGAGCTACTGGAGCAGCAACGCCAAACTTTGACCACTGCTCAAAAACAGCAGCAGATTTATCAAGAACTGAGTAATGCATTTGGACGCAACGGGATTCAAGCCCTCATGATTGAAAATGTCCTGCCTCAATTAGAGGCAGAGGCTAACAGTATTTTGGCTCGATTGAGTGCTAGCCAGTTTCACATTCGCTTTGTCACCCAACGCTCTAGTAAACGCAAGTCAGACAACAGTAAGCTGATTGAAACGCTTGACATTGTAATCGCCGATGCCCAAGGTACGCGACCCTATGAAACCTACTCCGGGGGCGAAGCCTTTCGCATCAACTTTGCCATTCGTTTAGCCTTGTCTAAATTGCTGGCTCAACGGGCGGGAACCGCTTTGCAAACGCTAATTATCGATGAGGGATTTGGGACTCAGGATGCTGAGGGCTGCGAGCGCTTGGTCGCGGCCATTAATACGATTTCTCCTGACTTTGCCTGCATTTTGGTTATTACCCATATGCCCTTACTCAAAGAGGCTTTTGAGACTCGAATTGAGGTTAGCAAAATGCCTGAGGGTTCTCACTTGAGCTTGGTTGTTTGAAGGCCCCCTTTTAAAGAACTCCTCAGGACTCGAGCTTGCAATTGTTCTAAGAGCACTAGAGTCCTCTGGTGCTCCTGCGATAGTGAAGCTCCAGCGATTTCCCTTAGCTGCCCCAAGGCCACGGAATCCAACCCCAACCAATAAAGGCTTTGGCACTCATATACAGAGCTAGGAGCAACAGCAGGCTACGAAACAGTAGATTGACTACCGTATCAGGCAACTTAGGGAGGAGACGTGCTCCAAACTGTGCCCCGCAGAGCCCACCAATGCCCAAAGCTAAGCCATCTAGCCACAGAACATTACCGGCTAAAGCGTGTCGCCCCACTGCCCAAATTGAGATTAGGGTTACGGCTCCTAAACTGGTCCGCACCGCGTCTTTGATGCCTTCCTCTAAAAACAGCATTTGTAGGGGCACCATCACCACCCCGCCACCCACACCAAATAGACCTGACAATAACCCTGCTAGTAAACCAATGCCTTGGGTGCGATAAATACGCGGTTCAGAACTGGTTGCTTGATCTGTGGTTTGCGGGTGGCGACGCTGAAGTCTTTGCTTCAAGTTCATTAGAAAGATGGCCAACAGTTGCAAGAGGGCAAAGCTGAGTAGCAGTACACCAGGCGGTAACAAGGTGGTGATCCAAACCCCCAACTCTGTAGTCAACATTGCTGGAGGGGCTAGCAGTGCGACTCGCTCCAGGTTGAGTTGCTGCATGCGCCAATTCTGATAGGTGCCGGAAGCTGAGCTAAGCACCACTGCCACCAAACTAGAGGCTATGGCTTGTACAGGTGTGGCTCCCCATAAGGTCAGCACCGGGACCATCAACAAGCCGCCGCCAATACCAAGCAAGGCTGACAAGACGCCTACAACGGTTCCAACCAGTAATAGCCCCAGCAAAGCAGGGCTCAAAATTGCAGTTGCACCCAAAACAGTAGACTCCTGGCAAGCAATGCTTAAAGTTTCGCATCTTTATCTGCCAAGCCCATAACCTACAGATTAGGCTGTGATCAGCGATACGTAGCGCGATTCAGAGGAGCATTTTAGTGAAATTAAAAGCAGTGAAATTAAAAGCATTTTTGCTAACCACCGTACTCGCGCCGCTCACCATTTCTGGCTGGCTGGTTGTCAGTTGTTCCTCCTCTGCTCAACAGCAGCCGTTGGCGTCAGCCGCAATCCCAAACCCGGTTGCTCAAGCTCCGGCTGCTGAACCCGTGAGCCCAGACGAACCTTCGAATACGACCCTCAACGAACGCTTTTCTCTCGCTAACTCTTTGGAACGGCTCCAGCAGATTGAATCGGCACTCAAAAGTTTTCAGGCTTTGACCCAGAAGGTAGAGGGCAAGTTGCCCAAAAGGGAGCTAGCTCAGGTCGGCAATACAGATTCGGAAACTCAAAATCTAGGCTTTCATAATTGGTCTGGTGCTGTTGAAGGCACCTTGAGGAAACAAAATTACCAGCTCAAACAGCTAGAGTTTCAGCTGGCTCAAAAGCAATTCGCTTATGGAGAAATTCAACGAGCGGAGCTAGATCAAAAAGAGCGAAGCTTCAAACAAGCCGAACAGGATTTTCAGACCTTTTTAAGCTCTTTTCAAATCGCAGATTAGTTTCTAGTTGGTTAGCTCTAGTGGGTTAATTCTAGTTGAGTCTCCGTTCACTTGCCTAACAGGGCGCTGAGAGACAGAGAACCCCAGCCCAGCATAAAAGCCAGCCCACCCAAAGGCGCAACGGCCCCTAAAATCTTGGGGCTACCAAAGCTCAAGCGTACAGACTACCGCAGAAAATGAGAATGCCTGTAACGAAGGCATAGCCTGCCACTTGCACGCTCAAGCCTGGCCAACGACTCCAAGCCCAAGCAGTCACCAAGAGCGCTAAGGCGTGATACATCTGGTATCGGGCTGCAGTTTCAAATGTCGTCAGGGCTTTGGCATCCAAACGCTCCCCCAGCCAGTGGGCTCCGAAGGCTCCTGCGGCAACAGAGGATAAGGCGAATAGCCCACCCAACGCGAAGAAAAGACGGTCCACAGCCAATCTCCCATAGCAGACTACTTCTTAGCGTACCTGCAACTCAAAACTATTCTCAATACAGATTAAATAAGGTTTTGCAGCCCAATGCCGGTTTTGAGCTGTCACGCCCAAGGTCTTGGTTCTGGCCCTGTAGGCAAATCGCTCTTGTCAACGCTCCTGTAAGCGCCCCTGTTGCTTGATCTAATCAGGAAGTGTTTAGAAGCCAAAGTGTAATAAAATCGCCGCGAATTTGGCAGAAAGTCTAGACATTCGGGGAAATGCCAGCTATATAGTTGAGAATCATTGGCTATATAGTTGAAAATGTTTTGCAGTAAGCCTCCTGATTCTGATTGCGCTCTGTGGTAAATTACGCTTCTTTGATAGGGCGGCGCAAGCTGTTGCACTGGGGATTGGCAGGGGGAGCCTCGAGCGCTGGATTGGCAGCTCTCAGGCAGTTTTGGCCTGGGCAGAAGACCGCACCCCGCATCCCGCCTCTGCCCAACCTGCCTAGCGTGGCGCAGGGATGGAATCCAATGGCTTCGCTCCGAGAGTTTGATTACGGCACCCTCAAGCGCGAGAACGGGCGCACGGTGCGTGAATTCCGGATCACCGCAGGCACAACTGATATTGCGCTGAACTCAGCAGTTTCCTTCAATACCTGGAACTTCAATGGCAGAGTGCCTGGGCCAACCTTACGCGTCACACAAGGCGATCGGGTGCGAGTTCTGTTTTGGAATAATGGGGGCCATTCCCATTCGATGCACTTTCATGGCATTCATTCAGCAGCAATGGATGGCGTTAAGCCAGTGCGTCATAGTACTGCAACTGTCTACGAATTTGATGCTGAACCTTACGGGGTTCATCTCTACCATTGTCATGTTGAGCCTGTAACTCGTCATATCGGTAAAGGGCTCTACGGTATGTTCATCATCGATCCGCCGGAGGGCCGTCCTCCAGCTGACGAAATGGTCTTGACGATGGGAGCCTATGACGTTGACGAAGACCACAAAAATGAGTTTTACGCCTTCAATGGCTTACCCCATTACTACATGCGGCAGCCAATTCCGATTCAGCAAAATCAACTGATTCGGTTGTACTTGCTCAACATGATCGAGCTCGATCCGGTAGCAACCTTCCACATTCACGCGAATTTATTTCAGGTTTATCGCACAGGTCGCACGCTCATCCCCAGTGAAGAAACAGATGTGATCACGATGGGGACAGCAGAACGACATATTTTGGAATTTACCTACCGTTCGCCGGGTAAATATATGTTCCATCCTCATCAGGATTGGATCGCTGAAGCAGGTTGTATGGGCCAATTCGAAGTACTACCTGTTTAGGTTTTCTACGTCCATTTCAAGATTTACTACCTCATTAGGAGACATCCCACATGCTGCGTTCTGATGCTCAAATTAAGCGAGTGCTTGCGGTTACTTTAACTGGTTTTTTGGCCTTAGCCGGTTGTAGTAATTCTGCAGCGAAAGATGCTAGTGGGTCAGCGGCTTCCCCTCAAGCCTCTCAAGCAGTAGAGTCTACGGATATGGCTGGCATGCAGCATGGCAGCGCCCACAAAATAAATATCAATAACGCCATCTTGTCTGAGCTAGACAAGCTAGAAGCAAAGCTGGGTGTGCTAGGACTTTCCAATCAGATTCAAGCCAGCCGCCCCTACGCCACGGTTGAGGAATTAGTATCCAAAAATGTGATTAACCAGGAGCAGTTCGATCAAATCAAAGATTTGGTCACCACTGAGGACATTGAACTCACAGGTGAAGCGAAAGACGTTGACTATATGGTGAAGCTGGGCCTGATGAAAGGGCACTTGATGGTGGCTAAGGAGTTGCTTGACCTAAACCAACCCAAACAGGCTGAACCTCACATTGGTCACCCGGTTGAAGAGATTTACGTCGATGTTGAAGACCAGCTTAACGAGCGTGGTGTTAAGGAATTCAAAACAACCCTGATCAATTTCCAGGATCTAGTCAAGAGTAAGCCCAGTGATCCAGAAGTTGCGCAGACTTATAAGAGTTCGATGAGCGCAGTTGATGAAGCGATTCAGGCGTTGCCAGAAACACAGCGTCAGGATCCAAAATTTGTGCTTCAGGTGATCAATGGCCTGTTAGACACGGCTAACTCGGAATATACAGCTGCGATTGCTGACGGCAAAATTGCGGCGGCGATTGAGTATCAAGATTCCCGTGGTTTTGTGCTCTATGCTCAGCAGCTTTACAAGCTCATTGCTGACCCGATGAGCCAAAACCAGCCCGAGGCCCACAAAGCAATTGAGGCTAATCTGACTAGCTTGATTAAAGCTTGGCCTGCAGCCATCGCCCCAGCTACACCTGTTGTCAGTGCTGCTGATTTAACGAAGCAGGTCAAAGCAATCGAAACTCAGAGTGCAAAAGTAACGGCAACCCCATAAAGCTAGCTCGTAATAGCAACTGAGTAAGCGCCTGAATTTTGGTTGTTTTAGTTGTTTGATTGGATTGGTTAAACCTTAGGAAAACACCTGTGGACTTTAGTACTGCCCTCCCCACCTTTATGATTACCCTGCGTGAAGGGGTGGAAGCTGCTTTGATTGTCGGCATCGTGCTGTCCTACCTAAAAAAAGCAGGGCGTAGTCAGCTGAATGGGTGGGTCTACTTTGGCATTGCGGCGGGGATTGGTCTAAGTGCCCTCACAGGTGTTTTCTTTAATCTGCTGATTAATGGCATTAATGCTGCCGCTGGTCAGTATGGGGCTGTTATTGAGCCTTTACTGGAAGCAGGCTTTAGTGTTCTGGCAATTGCCATGCTGAGTTGGATGCTAATCTGGATGACTCAGCAGGCTCGCTTCCTAAAAAGCCAAGTTGAAGGGGCTGTAGGGGGTGCTTTGCAGACTTCAACAGGTGCTGGCTGGGGTATATTCATTCTGATTGCCGCCGCAGTTTTGCGCGAAGGCTTTGAAACTGTATTATTTATTGCCGCCAAATTTCAACAGGGGTCGGTACCTGCGGTGGGTGCAGTAGCTGGCTTACTAACAGCGACAGCAATTGGCCTACTCATTTTCAAATTTGGCATCCGTATTGATATTCGCTTGTTCTTCAAAGTGATGGGAGTTTTGCTGCTGCTGATTGTGTCTGGCTTGGTAGTCAGCACGTTGTCACATGTTGACACTGCAATGCAGGTGCTCTCTCAGTTTGATCGCCAATCAGCAGGTCTGTGCTTCTACTACGAACGCTTTACCAAGGAACACTCCTGCGTTCTAGGACCAATGGTCTGGAACTTCGCTAAGGGGCTACCAGAAGATAAATTTCCGGGCGTTGTCTTGAATGCTTTATTTGGCTACACAGACCGGCTGTATACAGTACAAGCGATGGCTTATGGTCTGTTTCTGATCACGGCAGGCATGCTCTACTGGCAAAGTCTCTCTGGTTGGGTTCTCTTGAAACCCTGGAAGTTGAGCAGTGCCGGTTTATTTGATCTCGGTGCTTGGCTAAGGCCTAACCCTACCTCTAACTTGGCTAGCTCCGATCCTGCCAAGGATGCGAGTGCCAAAGGAGGGCAAGGGCCAAGCCTGAAGTAAGCTGTGGTTCGGAGCGCTAAAAAGCACTTTTTGCGCCGCTAGCTCTTGGGCTGCTCCATCTCGGAACCTTTGCGTTAGCGTGGAGCTAGATGCCAACGGTAGCAGCCTAACTACCTTAATTGCCCTGTGTGCGACCTCCGCCTCTTCCGAGCTTGTTTGCTTCTTAGCCTTGCCCTCGCAGCCACCAGTTGTCAGGGCACAGGTGCTGGCCAAGCGCTCCAGACTGCCACTGCTGCGGATCCTCTGCTGCAATCACCTTCGCCTTCTAGTTCGCCGCCTTTGGAGGAGCCTGGGCCACTGGTGGCATCGCCCGACTCTCCTGCGCCGATCACTCAACCTTCACCTGCCTCAAGTCCCCTAGCCAGCGGAGCTGCGCCTCAACCTGGCGATCCTGGCTTTATCGGTCCTGTCCCGTCACCGGAAGCGTCGAGAACGCCTTCCGCACAGACTACATCAGAGACTGCATCAGGACCGCAGCAGTTCAGCGACCTAGGTCAGGCACCCGAGGAGTTGCGCTCGTACATCACAGACCTGGGTACTTTGGGGGTGCTCACTGGCCAAAAAGGCAGTCAATCAGACCAGTTTAGTCCCAACAAAACGATTACTCGGCGCGAGTATGCGCGCTGGCTGGTTGCTGCAAACAACCGTCTCTATGCTGAACGGCCCGGACGGCAAATCCGCTTGGGCCGTCCAGGGTCAACCCCTGCCTTCACAGATGTGCCCAGCAGCGATCCGGACTTTGGTGCCATTCAAGGCCTGGCTGAAGCGGGTCTGATTCCCAGCTCTCTCTCGGGTGACAGCACGACCGTCCAGTTCCGCCAAAGCGCTCCGCTCACTCGGGAGGACCTGGTGCTTTGGAAGGTGCCCTTGGACACGCGCCAGGTCTTACCGAGTGCCACGGTTGAGTCGGTGCAAAAGACCTGGGGTTTCCAAGATACTGAGCGCATCTCGCCCAGAGCGTTGCGAGCTTTGCTTGCCGACAATCAGGCAGGCGATCTTGCCAATGTACGACGGGCATTTGGTTACACAACGCTATTTCAGCCCAAACGCCCAGTAACGCGGGCTGAGGCAGTAGCGGTGCTCTGGTTCTTTGGCACCGAGGGCGATGGCCTATCGGCTCAGGATGCACTTCAGGCTTTGCGGCAGCAAGAACAACAGGAGCAACAAGAGCAGCAAGAACAACAAGATGCCCAAGCGCAGCCCCAATCAACGCCAAACGAGGCGCCGTAACTAAATCTCTATGACCTTGGACCACCTGTTCACAACCATTGAAGAACTGGTTCTACTGCACTCTCCCAGTGGCGTAGAATCCGAGATTGATGGGGTTTTGCTAGAGCGGTTTAAGGCTCTGGGCGTCGAAACCTGGCAGGACGATGCGGGCAATGTCATCGCCTTTTTACCTGGTCAGAGTCACGAACGAACTCTGGCGATCACCGGTCACAAAGATGAAATCGGCATGATCGTTAAGGCGATTGAGGCTAATGGTCGCTTGCAGATCCGTCGTCTCGGCGGTACCTTCCCCTGGGTCTATGGCGAAGGCGTAGTCGATATCTTGGGTGATCAGCGCTTGCTCCAGGGGGTCCTATCGTTTGGATCGCGCCACATTTCCCATGAGTCGCCGCAGAAGGTGTTTCAGGAGAACGTGCCGCTGAAATGGGAAGACACTTGGGTGGAAACCAAGCTCAGCGCGGCTGAGCTAGAAGAAGCAGGCGTGCGTCCGGGCAGTCGCGTGGTGGTAGGCAACCATCGTAAGCGCCCCTTTCGGCTCGGGGGGGCTTACATCGCCAGCTACACTCTGGACAACAAGGCTGCGGTTGCCATTCTGCTGGCGTTGGCCGAACAAATTCAATCCCCTCGCTATGATGTTTATCTCGTGGCTTCAGCTAAGGAAGAAGTCGGAGCCATTGGTGTCCTGCACTTCACCCAACGCCAGAAAATTGACGAATTGATTGCCTTGGAAGTTTGCCCCATCGCACCCGAGTATCCGGTTCAGGCGGGTGAGGCTCCGGTGTTGCTGTCTCAGGATGGCTACGGTGTGTACGATGAGCAGCTCAACCAACGCCTGCGGGAAGCCGCTCAGCAGCAGGGAGTTCCCTTGCAGTTGGCTGTGCTCAGTGGCTTTGGTAGCGATGGTTCAATCGCGATGAAAAGCGGCCATGTCGCTCGCAGCGCCTGCCTTGGTTTTCCTACTGAAAACACCCATGGTTATGAAATCGCGCATTTAGGCGCAATCAGCAACTGCATTCAGTTGCTACGAGCCTACTGTGAGGGCGAGAAATAGGCTAGGAATAAGCGTCCAGAGCCAGCTTGAGACCGGTTTGAGCGAGCCTGTCTTGGCATTTCCCTAGCTAAGGTTTCAGCCAAGGTTTAGGGTAGGCAGCCGTAAATGGTTTGGTAGATGCTGGTCAGCACGGAGAGGTGACTGGCCAGGATACAAATCGCCATCAGGCTCAAAAAACTGAGGCTACTCCAGCCCAGACAGCCCAGGTAATCAACTCTGATTGGCTGCTGATTCTGGCGTTGATTCTGAGAATTGCTGGGGAGATTATGGTTGAGAGTTGGGTTAAGCGGCTCGGTCACGAGCTACTCCTAGACCTATCATTACCGAAACTATTGTTCCTGTTTGCAGCGTCTATTGGTGGTCTGCTTCAAAATTTGTCATGGAAGCCGGAGGAACTGCCAGAATCTTGAGAAGAAACTTTAGAATGGCTTGCCAGTTTGATAGGCAATTGTAAGAAATCAGTTCGATTAAATCGTAATCACCAATGCATAAATGATGAAAATAGTAGTGATTAGAAACTGCCATTTCAATTGAGAAGACTGCACATTT
The DNA here is from genome assembly GCF_014696065.1 of Leptolyngbya sp. FACHB-261. Taxonomy (NCBI): domain Bacteria; kingdom Bacillati; phylum Cyanobacteriota; class Cyanophyceae; order Leptolyngbyales; family Leptolyngbyaceae; genus Leptolyngbya; species Leptolyngbya sp. FACHB-261. The sequence continues at coordinate 535,890 of NZ_JACJPL010000018.1, forward strand.
ATTGCAAGTAAATATGCGTTAAAACAGGTAAAACTTGCCAACAAATCTATCAAAGGGCGGTTGAACTACAAGAGAAGCTGCAATAAGCTCTGGAGTCAGCCCGTTTTGAAATTGGACTGATCCGGTGGATGACTACATTCTGAATTTACTAGTGATTGGCTTGTTGCTGTTGTCGGTCACCCTAGGATCGGGTTGGATTGCACGATTACCTTTATCTTATGCGATGATTTATTTGGTGATCGGAATCACCCTAAGTCCTTATGGTGTTGGGCTAATTGATTTACGACCCAGCGCTCAAATTCTTGAACGATTAACAGAGTTTGTTGTCATCGTTTCTCTGTTTAGCTGTGGCCTGAAGATGAACCGGCCTCTACAGCTTTGGGCTTGGAATTCTACGGCGAGACTAATTGGCTTTTTGATGCCAATTTGTATCTTCTCAGTGGCCGCTGTCGGTCACTGGCTGCTGAAGCTGGAGTGGGGGGTAGCTATACTACTGGGGGCGATCTTAGCGCCAACTGATCCTGTACTAGCATCAGAAGTTCAGATGTACGATCCCGAAGATCGGGATGAAGTGCGTTTTGGTCTGACTTCGGAAGGGGGCTTAAACGATGCCTTGGCTTTTCCCTTTGTCTACTTCGGTTTGCACTGGCTTGAAGACAGCAATTGGCAAAATTGGTTTAGACAGTGGGTCTTAATTGATTTACTTTGGGCTATTGCTGCCGGCCTTGTGATGGGAATTTTGGTGGCTCGGGGGATTGTTTGGATCGACAAAAAACTGCAAGAGCTCCGGCCCGTTGATAATCTAATGGAAGATTTCGTGGCGCTCAGCGCCATTTTAGTCACCTACTCGCTCACTGAAGTCGTCAATGGCTATGGCTTTCTGGCAGTGTTCGTTGCCGGCATGACGATTCAACGAGCCTACCATGACCCTGATAAGCAGCTTTCGCAGCTGGAATTTACTGAGCGCATTGAGAAATTGATGGAGATCGCTACCATCTTGTTGTTGGGCTCTCTGTTGCGAGTTGAGCCGATGCTGCGCTTCGGTCCGCAGGCTCTGCTCGTTGCAGGGTTATTAATCTTAGTCATTCGACCGATTGGGGCTTGGGTGAGCACCTTGGGCTACCGTTTCCATCCGGTGAAACGTTCACTATTTGGCTGGTTTGGTATCCGAGGTGTCGGTTCGCTTTACTATCTGTTTTATGCTCTAGGGAAGGGTTTGCAGGGGGAACAGGGGGAGCAGATTGCCTGGATTACCTTCACCACGATCGTGTTCTCCGTGATTGTGCATGGTACTAGTGCGACACCTTTAATGAATTGGTATCAAACTCAGTTTAAGAAGGAGAAACTGACCCCACCACCGCCTCCTGTCATGCAAGATCAGTGAGCTGGTTCACAGGCTCGTGGCCAACCAATCTATAGGGGAGAGGAGCAAACGACAGTGGGTGAACGACCAATCATTAAACCTTGGCAGCAGGTCAGTAATCGAGATTTGGTTCGTTTTCTCCTCTTGTTTGCCTGTAGCTGGGCCCTGCTCCAGATCTTGGTTTATTTCAACCATGTGATTGTGATTTTCACGGTCGCATCCATCACTGCGTTTCTGTTGAACTATCCAGTTCGGTGGCTCAAGCAGCTAATGCCTCGCGGTCTGGCTGTTGCTCTGGTGTTCTTCACAAGTCTGATTCTGATCACTGGTTTAACTGTGACCTTGGGACTAGAAGTTTTATCTCAAGGTCAGCAGTTGATTGATAGTGTGAGTAGCTTTGTCAACTCTTTAACCCCTCAAGTGGAGCGATTGGAGGGAGTTTTGCGGGTGCGTAGGATTCCCGTCAACCTAAGGGTTATTGAAGAACAGATTAGAAATCAAGTCTTAGCGGGCATTGGCTTTGGCTTGACTTTTTTGCAGGTTATTCTTGCAAACTTGGTTGATTTTATTCTAATTGCTGTTGTCACCTTTTATATGTTGCTTGATGGTCACCGGCTCTGGACACTTGTCCTCAAAGCGCTGCCACCGACCCTACGCAATCGGTTCAATCGAACGGTGCAACTTAAATTTCTAGGTTTCTTTCAGGGACAGCTAATTCTGTGCCTGTTTCTGACAACTTGCACGATGGTCGCTTTTCTAATCATGCAAGTGCCCTTTGCCCTAATCCTAGCCGTGATTGTGGCTGTTTTTGACCTGATTCCTGGCATTGGGGCAACTTTGGGTGTATTTTTAGTTTTTCTAATTTTGCTGTTGCAAAATCCTTGGCTAGCCTTTCGGGTCCTGCTACTTTGCATTGTTTTGCAACAGATTCAGGACAATTTTATCTACCCACGTGTAATGGGAACCTCTTTAAATATTAATCCTGTTGTGATCTTTTTCGCGCTGCTGGTGGGAGCTAGAGTGGCAGGATTATTAGGCGTATTTTTGGCGATCCCAATTGCTGGGGTAGTCGTCAGCATGTTTGAGATTGATGAAATGAAAGGTGAGGCTTAAGCTTTCTCTGCCTAACTGTAGTTAGGGATCAGTGTCTTTATGGAGTTTCGTCCACCGTTCTAGCTGTTTCACGCCGCTGAGAGTTCCTAGGGTCAACACGGCGCCGATCAGAGCGATTCCCCAGGCTCCTGAGCCTGCGGCTACCCCAAGTGCTGCTGAAACCCAGATCGCTGCTGCGGAAGTTAACCCTTTGACTTCTGTGCTCGGTCGGTCTGAACGCTGTTGTTGGATCACTTCTCCTGCCCCTAGAAAGCCAACACCGGTCACAATGCCCTGAATGACACGAGATAGAGCATTGTCATCGGCACTTGAACTTAGACCATCGGCATTGACCACTGGTCCAGGTGAAAACTCTAGGACGGCCAGAACGAACAGGGCTGCTCCCAGGCTGACCAGCATATGAGTGCGTAAACCTGCTGGTTTGTGCCTAGATTGCCGCTCCCAACCCACACAAGCGCCGACAGCCAAAGCAATGCCGAGGCGAGAAACAATGGTCCAGAACTCAGTGATCGTCATTCGACTAGCAGAACAACCCTTGAAAGAAGAGTATAAGGTTACCACTTGATGTCTCTTGCAGGAAGGAAGATCGGCGAAAAGTGACAACCTGTGACAGTTATAAAACTGACAACTAAAGTAGCGCTTCGGTGCTTTAATTCGAAGACATTAGTTCCATGATCACCAGCTAAAAGCTTTATCTATCCTTTCGCTTTGGGAAAGGAGCATTATGACTTCAGATGAATTTCGTTATCAACTACGGCGAGAGATTGAGCAATGGCAGGCCGAAGGGCTAATTGATACATTGCAATACCAACGGCTGAGCGAGCGCTATCAATTAGACAGCCTGGATACCTCTGCCAGTAACCGCTTCGTCACAATTTTAGTTGGGCTGGGTGGCTTACTGTTAGGGTTGGGGGTTATCACCTTCGTCGCTGCAAACTGGCAGGCTTGGCCCCGCATCTTCAAGGTTGTTCTGCTTTTGGCTGTGCTTGTGGGGGTGAATGCAACAGGCTTTTATCTGTGGCAACGTTCAAATCAATGGCGGCGCTTAGGGCAGGCTTTGTTGTTGCTCGGGGCTTTGAGCTTAGGGGCCAATTTGGCACTTATGGCGCAGATGTTTCATATCAGCGGGGAGCCATACAAACTATTCTTCGTGTGGTCCCTGGGCACTCTGGCGATGGCCTACGGTTTACGCTTTGTGCCCTTAGGCATCCTATCGCTGTTCTTAATGGCCTGGGGCTATTGGAGCGGTAGCTGGCAGTGGTCATCCTTTGGTGCTGCTCTGCCATTTGAGCTGATTCTGACGCACTTGCCAATTGTTGCTGCACTGGCCTTCGTGCCGTTCGCCTATTGGTGCCGTTCCCGCCCAGCGTTTGGCTTGGCCGCACTGCTGGTGGTTCTGTCGCTAGAGCGGAATCTGTTCATGTCTCCCCAACCCTTGGCCAGAGCAACGGTGAGTGCTGTCGCTTATGCATTGCCACCTGCACTCCTGTGGGGATACCAAGATCACCTTTGGCAACGGCTTGGGCTTAGAGTTGGGCTTAGACAGGGGCTTAGGCTTGAGCAGTCGCCAGCACCGATCCAGTTTCGTCCGTTAGCTCGTCGTTTAGCCCTGTTCTTTTTAGGCCTTGCCTTCTACGGTTTGTCTTTTCACTATGCCTGGCCTACTCAAACTGCTGAAATTGCTCGGGATGAAACCTTGCAACCGAACAATTGGGCACTACTCATAGACATCGTTGTGTTTATCAGCCTTGCCATTTTTGAGTGGCTCAAACTAGCGCAGCAAGCAGAGCAAGGTTCGCTTCGGTGGCATGGGGCGATTAGTAATAGCGCCGTGATTGGTAGCTTCATTGCCTTAGGGGCTGCCGTGCTGACCTGGCATTACGCGCTCAATCCCATTGTTCTATTTGGGGCTTTCTTCTTCAATGTGCTTCTGTTTCTGTTGGCTGGCGGCTTGATTCGGCAGGGTCTCAGTTCAGCCCAGAGATTAACTTTTTGGTCCGGTGTTTTACTGCTAGCACTGCAAGTTCTGAGCCGTTTGTTTGAGTACCAAACTGCCTTGCTGCTGAAGTCATTTGTCTTTGTGCTCTGTGGCATTGGCGTGATTGTGGCAGGTCTATGGTTTGAACGCTATCAGCGCACTCAAGCTGAGGCGGCTGTTTCGCTAACGGGAGAGTAAATTAGATGACTGCAACCACTGGAAGACCCTTGCCCGGTTGGCGGCTGTGGCTGCCTCTGGCGTTTCAGATTGTGCTAGTGGCCGCCGTTCCAGCCCAGGCAATTTATACTCAACTGCTTGGCAGAGCTGTGATTCTGCAAACTGTGCCGGTCGATCCTTATAGCTTGATGCAAGGCTATTCGGTCACCCTCAGCTATGACATTTCCAACTTAGACACGTTAAAGCGCCTACCCGGTTGGCAAGACATCCCTAAAACTGCGAATGCTATGACAAGCAGGGGTAGCCCTGAACGCGTGCCGGGCCCGGAGACAACGTTCTACATCATTTTGGAAGCACCGCCTCAGACCGGAACCCGAACCCCGCCCCAAGCTTGGAAACCGGTTGCCATTCGCTCTGAACAGCCCAAATCTTTGGCTGCTAATCAAGTTGCGCTCAAAGGGCAAGGTAACCACTGGAATGTGCTTTACGGTCTGGAAACTTATTACATTCCAGAAGAAGTGCGATTTGAGTTGAATGAAGCTCTACGCTTAGGTAGCAAACAGGCTCCGGTCGTTGAGATCAAGGTGGACAAACAGGGCCATGCCGTGCCGGTGCGACTGTGGGTGAAAAACCGCGAGTACCGATTCTAAGGGCCGCTACTGAAGGACCCTTTTAGAATACAGAATAAGAAAAATTCTGAATCCTGGTCGATTGGTGGCAACCTTTGCAAATCGTCTATCCTCCCGCAAACTATCAAACTCAAAGTGCTCGCATCTTTATCCTAGGCACGGCTTTACCGAACGGAGAGGTTCGAGTGAATGGTCAAGTTGTGTCCCGTTCAAAGGCTGGTCACTTTGCCCCTAGCTTTGCTTTGGATGTGGGCCTCAATGTATTTCGAGTGAGCTGGCAAGACATTGAGCAGGTTATTCAAATTACGCGGTTAGATGCCACGCTTGTACCTGCCAAAGCTCCAAGCCTGCTGCCTGAATCAATGGTTCCAGTGGAGCCTTTAGCCTGCTTGCCCGATGAAGTCATTTGCTTCTCCGTGATTGGGACTCCAGGGGCGCGGGTCAGAGTGTTAATTGGTGGGCAGATTGTCACTTTGGCGGAAACAGATTACCACACGCAACTGCCTGCTAATCAATCGCTACTGACCAACCAAAATCAGCCCAGGCAACTGTCTCAACCCGGTCTGTACCAGGGATGGACTCGGTTTCACAAACCGGAGCAGTTAGGCCAGCCCCGGTATCAGTTGGAGTGGCAGGAGCAGCAAATTACGCACCTAGGTCAGGCTGCGATTGAGGTTCTTGACCCAGCCCAGCTCTCGGCTGTTGCTGTTACCGCCTGGCAAGCCGATGCTCGAACGGGTCCGGGGACAGACTACGCTCGTCTGACTCCTCTACCTCAGAGAACTCAGGCTACGGTGACGGGGCGTTCTGGCAGCTGGCTGCGACTGGATTACGGCGGTTGGCTATCTGCCTCTCACGCTCAACCTCTGAGCTTGAAACTCCTGCCCTCTCCTGCCTCGGTTCGCAGTGTGGCTTGTACTGAGCGCTCTGGCTGGACGGATGTCATCTTGCCGCTCACTGTGCCAGTGCCCATAAGCGTGCGACAGGAGGCAGATCGGTTTTGGCTAACGCTGCATAACACCGTCGTCCAAACGGACCTGATTCGCCTAAGTGAACAGGGCTGGGTTCAAAGTCTGACCTGGCAGCAGCAGCCTAATCAGGTGGAATGCTGTCTGCGTCTGAAGTCCCCACAACAATGGGGCTACTGCCTGCGCTATGAGGGCTCTTCTCTGGTGCTCAGCCTGCGCCATCCGCCTGACCAAACCCCTCTGATTATGCTGGATCCGGGTCATGGCGGCGAGGCATCAGGGGCGCGAGGCCTTAATGGTTTACCTGAAAAAGATCTCACCCTCAGCCTTGCCCAACAGGTGCAGGAACGGCTGCTGGCTGCCGGATTGCGAGTCAGCCTGACCCGCCAAGCGGATGTATCTCTGTCATTGCAGGAGCGCACTCAACTGATCGAATCTCAGTTGCCAAGCCTGTGCCTGAGTTTGCATTACAACGCTCTGCCCGATGATGGCGATGCCGAGCATACTCAGGGCTTGAGTGCTTTTTGGTATCACCCTCAAAGCTTGGAGTTGGCCCGGTTTTTGTTGTGCTCATTGTTGGAGCGCCTGAACCGTCAATCACATGGTTTGTACTGGGGGAATTTTGCGCTAACTCGGCCAAGTGTTTGTCCTGCCGTACTGCTGGAATTAGGGTTTCTAATCAATCCAGAGGAGTTTGAGTGGATTGTGGAACCGCAAACCCAGACACAAGTTGCCCAAGCTTTGGCCGATGCCATTGTGCAGTGGTTACACACGGCTTAACAGACCCTGTAGCGACTCAAGCTAATGCCTCAAGCTAGCAGTCAAGACCGTTGCCGCTTGCGGTATTCCCAAGGCTTTTGGTAGTTGCGTTGCCAGACACCCAGCTTTTGTTGCTGAGCGATCTTTTGAGCTTGTTGTACGGTTGCGGCATCAGGGCAATTTTTCAAATATTGGTCGTAGACATAAGCCATGCCTGCTTGTGCCTGTTCGGCTTGAAGAAACTTCTGACCCCTTGTGAAAACCTCTGCAACCCTGCGCCCGTAGCGATCGGTGTCCATAATTTTGACCTGGACCTGGCCATCAGCCTGGTTAATCAGCATGCGCAAGTGGTCTCGTGAAGCTTTGCCCAGGGGTTGTGCCAATTCTGGCGCATCAATGCAGGCGAAGCGAACTTTTTCTGTCGTCCCCGCCCGCTCAATCCGGATGGTATCGCCATCGTGAACATCAACAACGGTCCAGCGCTGAGCATTAGCATTGCTGCAGCCTATGAGCCAGACAGCTAAGGCCAAGACCAAGACAATTAGGTTAACCAAACTACCAACTCTAAATCCCAACTTTTGCACTTGGCTTTGCTGCTCAACTCACTCCTAAATTCAATGCTAGACAAACGGATGAAAATAACAACTTCGCCGACGCGCTGGCGCCAGTTCGGTTTGGGTGATTAGTTTACAGTGAGCAATCAAACGAAGCGTAGGGTTGTACTGTTGGAGGCTCTTGGGGGCGCTAACAGCGAGACTGACAGTTTGATGGTTTCAGGTATTTAAGCCATCTTTGCCATCGCTGCCATCACTGCGACCTAGAGCTGTCCCAGCCCTGTATGGAACAAAGTCTTACTTGGAGCAGGCATGGAGCGTTTGATTTCAGCGCTGGGATTAGTTGTCTTCGTGGGAGGGGCCTATGCTTTCTCCGTGAATCGACAGGCCGTGCGCTGGCGAACGGTGCTGTGGGGAATTGCCCTACAAATTGTCTTTGCTCTTTTAATTCTTAGAACTTCGGCAGGCTTTGCTGTTTTCAAATTTCTAGGCGATCTGGTCGGTCAACTGCTCAACTTCTCCGATGCAGGAGCCCGATTTGTTTTTGGTGATGACTTTGAGCGGAACTATTTTGCTTTCAAAGTCTTGCCCACGATTATTTTCTTCTCCGCTCTGATCAGTGTGCTCTACCACTACGGAATTTTGCAGCGGGTTGTGGGTTGGGTGGCCTGGGTCATGATGCGAACGATGGGGACCTCCGGCGCAGAGTCTCTATCTTGTGCTGCCAATATCTTTATTGGTCAAACTGAAGCTCCATTGCTGATCAAGCCGTATGTTGCTCAGATGACGCAATCGGAATTGCATGCTGTCATGACCGGCGGTTTCGCCACAATTGCCGGGGGGGTGATGGCGGCTTACATCTCATTTGGAGTTCCAGCAGGGCATTTAATTGCTGCGTCCGTGATGTCTGCGCCTGCCGCTTTGGCAATCTCCAAACTGCTCTATCCCGAAACCGAAGACTCTCTGACCTCGGGCACTGTCCGTATTGATGTGAAGCGCTCGTCAGCCAACGTCATTGATGCTACGGCTACTGGAGCCTCAGATGGTCTCAAACTGGTACTAAATATTGTGGCAATGCTCATTGCCTTCCTGGCCCTATTGGCTCTGGTCAATGCTCTGTTGGGCGGGCTGGGATCTCTATTCGGTTTGCCCAACCTTTCGCTAGAACTTGTTTTCTCCTACTTGCTGGCTCCAGTGGCCTGGTTGATGGGAGTTCCCTGGGCTGACTGTGCTCAAGTAGGCATCTTATTGGGGAAGAAGACGATCCTAAACGAATTCATCGCCTACCTAGACCTCAAGACCCTAATCAATAATGCACAGGCTGGAACGGGTCCGACCATCTCCGAACGGGCCACCATTATTTCCACTTATGCGCTATGCGGCTTCTCCAACATTGGTTCTATTGGTATTCAGATTGGTGGCATAGGTGGCATCGCTCCTGAGCGTCAAGCTGATTTGGCTCGCTTGGGTGTTCGGGCGATGATCGCTGGCTCTCTGGCCTGTTTCATGACCGCAGCAATTGCAGGAATGCTTCTGTAAGCTGAGGGCTGATGCTGGGCTTATTGATTTTTCACTGCCGAGGGCAGAGCCCCTTGATCAAGGGCGACCCCATAACTGCTAGCCTGGACCGAAAGGCTCTAAATTTCTCAACTGAAGCAGTGGACTGAGTGAGCTAGCCATGAGTCGTAATCGAGACGAGAAACCTGCGTCTATCCCAATCCCATCGCCGACGACAACCCAAATTCGGCCTTGGGGAACTGTGACGCTTTTGGAAGATGGCAAGCTGTACCGAATCAACCGTATTGAAGTTAAGCCCGGCCATCAGATCAGCCCACAAATGCACCACCATCGCAGCGAACATTGGGTGGTGGTTTCCGGTACGGCCCGAGTGGTTTGTGGTGGCAAAGACACGATTGTGACCCAAAACCAATCGACCTACGTTCCGAATTGCACCCCCCACCGTCTGGAGAATCCAGGGGTGATTCCGTTGGTGATGATCGAAGTTCAGAACGGCGAATATCTGGGTGAGGACGACATTATTCGGCTTCAAGAGGGCGAAGAGGGTCAAGTCTCAGCTACATAATCCCTCCACTATTCTTGGGCTCAGCCGATAGACTCTATGCCTTCCTGGCCATTGGGCATTTGGGGAATAAAGCGTTTCCAACCGAAAAGCTGTAGAGCAATATTCCACAGATACAGCGGGTTCAGAATCACGTAACGCCGCCATAGCCGCCTGGGTTCTTGCACCAACCGGTACAGCCATTCCAACCCTGAATCCTGTAAAACCTTGGGGGCTTGGGATAGAGTTCCAGCGTGAAAGTCGAACGCAGCTCCCACCGCAAGAATCGGCATGTTCAACAGCTCTCGGTACTCGTAAGCCCAAACTTCTTGTCGGGGGCAACCTAGCCCGACAAACACCGCTTGAGCTCCTGATGCTTTAATGCGCTCGGCCAAATCCAGACGCTCAATTTCGCTCAGCCTGCGGAATTTTGAAGCTTCTGCTCCGGCAATGACTAAACCTGGAAACCGTTGTTTCAAGTTGTGGGCAAAGCGAGCGAGAACCTCGGGTCGACTCCCATAAAGATAGACCCCCAAGCCTCGTTCAGCAAAAGCCTGAGCAACCCGCAAAGTTAAAGTCGGGCCGTACACTCGGTCTGGCAACCAGTGGCGGTAGAGCCAACCCAATGCCCAGCGCACGGGTTGACCGTCCGGTACTACCCAATCTAGACCGTTTAACCGTCGCGCTTGAACTGGATCTAAAACCCCGGTCATCACCCCATGAACGGCTAAGGCACTAACGGCACAAGGCTGTTGACGTTCAGCTGCCGCCACAATGGTTGCAACTGCAAACTCATAGTCAACAGCAGCAATATTGACCCCTAGAATTGAATGCTTACCCTGATTGATCATGAGTGGCTCCAGCGTTCGAGATTGCACTCGTAGATTTCGTGCAGAATTTTGGGGATATTGTATCGAATTGACCAGTCGGGGTAGCGCAGCTGAAACTTGGACAGATCGCTGACGTACCAAATATGGTCGCCACTGCGGTTGGTCTCCGTATACGAATATTGCAATGGGCGCCCTACAATTTCCTGACAGAGTTCAATTGCTTCCAGCATTGAACAGTTGCTCTCTCTGCCACCACCGATGTTATAAACCTCGCCACTACCGGGATTCTTATAAAACTCATAGAAAGCATTGACCAAATCTGAAGAGTGAATATTATCTCGAACCTGCTTGCCCTTATAACCAAAAATCGTGTATGGCGTTCCAGTCATGGTGCACCTCATCACATAGGCTAAAAAACCGTGTAGCTGTGTGCCTGAGTGATTGGGACCGGTCAAGCAACCGCCACGAAACGAAACAGTCTTCATGCCGAAGTAACGGCCATATTCCTGAACTAAAACGTCCGCGGCCACCTTAGAAGCCCCAAACAGAGAGTGCTTGCTCTGATCGATGCTCATGTCCTCAGAAATACCTGAGACGTAGACATGAGAGGGTTCAATCTCCCAGCGCTTTTCTAGCTCAATTAAAGGTAAATCATTGGGCTTATCCCCATACACCTTGTTGGTTGAGGTAAAAATAAATGGCACTTCCGGGCAATACTCTCGTGTAGCCTGAAGCAGGTTGAGTGTGCCATTGGCATTGACCGAAAAATCCGAGAATGGATCGCCAGCAGCCCAATCATGAGAAGGCTGCGCAGCTGCATGAATCACCAGTGAAATAGATGGGCCAAAGTGTTTAAAAATATCGGCAATCTTTGAGTAGTCTCGAATATCAGTATCGTAGTGGGTGTAGGTGCTGATTTCTTGTTCTAAGCGCTTGCGGTTCCAGTCATTGGAGGCTTCTTCCCCAAAGAAAAACTGGCGCATATTATTGTCAATCCCAACAACCGTCATGCCCAGACGGCTAAAAAAACGCACGGCTTCCGAGCCAACTAGACCCGCCGAACCCGTGATAATCGCGATACTCATGGTTTACCCCCAAGCTCTACGTTCTGCTCCAACAACCCCATGCTTGTTCGCGGTGCATTTAGCTCAATCTAAGCTGCACCTGACTGATCTAATTCACTCATTTCCCTGGCAAAATATCTTCTGCGTACAGTCATAGTGCCCAGCCTGGGAAGTCTCCCATCTCTTTGCCTCTCTCAGTAGCTTTTAGTTCTAGAAGATACTGAGCCTTACTGATCAGCTCTAGAGTTCCTGCTTGACACCTTGAAAGGATTGACTGAAAAGCACTGCACTGAAAAACACGGTACTGCTAAGTAGCCGAACCAAAACTCTTACGAAACTCTTAGAGAGACTGCGTGCAAAAGCTTGTGCTTGAGGAACACTGAGGACACAATCCATGCCGCTCCCGTCCGTCTACCATGCTTCCTTCTAACCGGCAGTTTCCAGCGTCAGAGCCTAGCATCCAGGCTAGGGGGCTTGATATCCGTAGGGCCAACTTGTTTGTTCCCTGGCAGCTCTCGGGGCAAGGCTTGCGAGTAGCAGCCCTAATGTTCAGTGATATTTTCGGGTTGTCTCTGGCTTGGAAGCTAGCCGGTCACTTTAACAAATCGTTCATGCCCCCGCCCTCCGAACTGGTCTGGTGGGACTGGTTTGGTCTGCCCAGCCCGTTCTGGATTTTCGCCGCTGTAACCCTAATCCTGTTTGGCCTACAGCGGTTCTATACAGCGGGTGTAGGCTGGCGCGATTACGTGAAACAGGGACAGGTGATTAGCTCGGTTTACCTGTTCTCGCTGGTGGTCTCTTACTTCTATGACCCCAAGCTGGACGCGCCGCGTTCTTTGTTCTTCACAGCCTGGTTTAGCAGCATTGCTCTGGTCGTTGGGCTGCGTCTATTAATGAGCTTGGTGCTGCGTCAGATTCAGATTTGGCAGTTGCGTAGTGGTCAGACGGCAGTTGCCAACAGTGTGCCAGTGTTTCTGCTAGTGTCTCCAGAGCGGTTGTCCGTTTTGAGCAGTCTGCTGCATCGCCGTACAGATTGTCGTGTGGTTGGGGCAGCCCCTTCTAGCACTGCCAATACCGCCAAGACCATCCAGGCAATCTTAAACTCTGGAGCGTCTGAAGTCCTAGCCGAGCAGCTACCGGAGGTTGAGCTAGCTTCTGTTCTCTATTGGCAGTTGCGTAACGCCGGTATTCGTTTGCGATTGGTGCCAACTAGCCTGGTGATGCTGCATCGACGCGGAGCCGCAGAAGTCTTTGCAGGGTTGCCAACCGTACGCGTCGAAATGCCGGTACTGGGTGGTTTGGACTATGGCCTCAAGCGTCTTCTAGATCAACTCTGCGCATTTCTAGCGGTGATTCTACTAGCGCCGCTGTTTCTAGTGGTTGCTGTTGCAATCCGGCTCGACAGCCCAGGCTCAATCTTCTTTTGTCAGGAGCGCGTTGGCTTGAAAGGACAAAGCTTTCAGATGTGGAAGTTCCGTACCATGCTGCCAAATGCTGCCAGTCTGCAAGCTCAGCTGGAAGCCCGCAATGAGAGCGGCGATGGCGTTCTGTTCAAGATCAAAAATGACCCACGTGTTACCCGGCTGGGTCGCTTCCTGCGTCGTACCAGCCTGGATGAGCTACCTCAACTGTTCAACGTGCTGCTAGGGCAGATGAGTCTCGTAGGGCCCCGTCCTCTCCCCGTGCGCGATGTGGAGCGCTTTGAGAGCTGGCACCATACTCGCCATCAAGTTCTGCCGGGTATCACTGGTTTGTGGCAAGTCTCAGGCCGCTCCGACCTGGATGACTTTAATGATGTTGCGCGATTGGATCTGTTCTATATCGATAATTGGTCGCTCAATTTGGATCTGGACATCTTAGTGGAGACGGTGCGCATTGTCCTCTTTGGCAAAGGAGCCTACTAGCCCCCCTCTGTCCTGGAAAGGGCAATTACTGGGACTGTTAGCGGCTCTGATCGGGGTGCTATTTACCCTGGTGCCCGATAGCCATAGCAAACTGGCCAGTTGGCCCTGGGTTTTTCTATTTCAGGTTGGGCTATTCTGCCTGGCGGGTTGGGGCTTGTGGATGCTGCTGCAAGACCGTCCCTGGCGCAGGTTGGGTAGTGGTTTGGACTGGGCAGCAGGACTGTGGGCAGTTGCCTTGTTACTGTCAATGGCACTGGCAATCTACCCAGGGCAGGCCCGTTTCTATACGCTGAGCGCCTGCTGCTATCTGATTGGTCTCTATACCCTGGTGAATTGGTTAGAAACTCCCCAACGTCGCCTACAGCTTGGCATTGCTCAGGGCTATGTGCATGTGGCCTTTTTAGTCCTTAGCCTAGGCCTGTGGGGAGCCACTACCCTGCTACCGGAACTGAACCGTCTAGCTTCTCTACGTCCCTATGGCGTCGATTTGCCCTTTGATTTTGGGGTTGTTGACCTGCGCAACTGGGCACCGTTGGGGCACCAAAACTATGTCGCCGGTTACCTGATTCTGGCGCTGCCGTTGCTGGCTGCGCTGGCCGTCTTGCGATCGGGTCAGCAGCGCTGGCTGTGGTGGTCTGGCCTAGTCTTGGGCTTGGTGGTGCTCTACACGACGAGTTCCCGTGGTGGGCTATTAGGGCTAGCTCTGTTGTTGCTGTTGAGTGTTGCCCTGCTGCCCCTGTCCCAGCGCCGGCGCTGGTTGGGAGTTGGAGCAATAGCAGTTCTGCTAACTGCCTTGCTCGCCTTAAATAACCGTCTGCAGCTTCTGTTAGGTGGCTTGTTAACGGGACAGGTCCAGGGAGAGACAGCCTACCGTTTGTTGACGGCTCAAGTGGGCGCCGCTCTGGGGTTAAGGCAACCACTTACTGGTGCAGGGCCAGGGGCCGTCCTCTTGCTATTCCAGCGTTATAGACCAAGCTGGGCTGGACGAGAGGCCGAAATGGCCTATCAGCTGCACAGCACGCCAGTGCAGCTCTGGGCAGATTTGGGTCTTCTGGGCAGCGTGGCCGCCTTGATCACTCTAGTGCTCGTGTTACGAACGGTAGGTCAGCTGTGGCGGCTCACAGAAAATACAGACAAGGTTCTGGCTGGGAGTGCGCTGGGTGGTTTATTGGCCTATGTTGGCTTCAGCTTGACGGACTACCAGCTAGATCACCCGGCTCTAGCGGTGCCCTTGCTGCTCAACTTGGCGCTGTTGATTTCACTATTACCAGGACCGCCTGTTGCTGGGCGGTGGCGACGAGCCGCAGCCGGTGGTGTTAGCGTCGCGCTTCTGCTGGGTGTTGTGTGGCTTGTACCAGTCGATCGGGCTTGGCAACTGTCTTCTCAAGGTTTTGCGGCTCTGAGCGGTAGGCAGGTAGCTGCCTTTGTCCCAGCTTTGGAACAGGCCAGTGCCTTGGCTCCTTGGGAGCCCTACTATCCCTCTCAACTAGGCTGGAATCTGGTTGAGCAAGGACAGCCGGAGGCTGGTAAACGCTGGTTTGAACGAGCCGTGCAAGTGGCTCCTGATTTGGAGTTTGGTCATAGCAACCTGGCTTGGTTAAAACTATCGACAGGTGATCCAGCGGGGGCCACTCAGCACTTTAAGCGCTCAGCTCAGTTGGTACCCGCTAAGCGAGGTGTGTTCTATGGCTTAGCAATGAGCTTGCTGGCGCAGCGACGAACAGACTTGGCAGTTCGGGCTCTAACACTAGAGGTTCTGCGCGACCCTGTATTTGCCACCAGCCCGCTTTGGCAAACGCCTCTTCTCCAACCCTTGTACGCTCCAGTCACCGCTGCCTTAGACGAAGCTTGCGCAGAACTTCGGCTGGCTCAGCCGCAAGCGGAATCGTTAAAAACTTTTCTGGATCAAGTTCAACTCGGTCTTCACTGGTGGTTAGGGGAGCGGGATGTCCACAGCCAAACGGTTCAGAGTGTTGCTCCACTGATGCAGAAGGTGCTTGCGTTAGCTCAGGGACAGACGGTAGAAGTGCGAACTCCCCAAACAGCGGGTGAAGCCTTGCTGGCGGCTTGGCTGAACCCACAGGAGCGTGAGCGCTTTTTGCAACAGGCTTGGAGCCGGGCTGTTGGCCTACCGCCTAGACCAGAAGATTTAGCGCCTTTGCTGCAAGGACTGGCTGCGTCCCAAAGCTTTGATCAATGGGTCAAAGAAAAGGCTCCGATTCGCCAGTATCGTCGTGAGCGAAGTGGTTTTGGTGTGCTCAGTCGACATATCGATGGGCCAATCCCAGATGATTTTCTACAGGTAGTCGATAACGTAATCATGACAAATTACTTAAATGAGTTGTTGCCGACCTCACCCTTCTACCTACCGGAGTTGGACCGAGCTTTGCAACCTTGGCGCGATGAGTTATTGGCGAAACTCTAGATTGCAGCTTATATGAGGGCTGAACCTGTGTAACTTTTGACTAGCATAAGCTCACTCATCGGGTAGATGAGTCTACGCTTACTCTTGAAGAAACTTAGACCAACTGAGATTTTATGTAAAACCATCTGTAAGCCAGAGCAAAAGATGGATAGGAGCTTTAATAATGCAAGCGAAGCCAAGAGCACAAGGTTTGTATCAAGCAACTGGTTTTTATCCAGGCTCTGAAATTCCTTTTGTTTCAGTTGCCATGCGAACAGACCAACTTGCAACTCGTGCTCCTGAAGGGACGAGTTCGGTCTTTCGTCCTATTTTGCCGCAAATCAAACCGCGAACTCAAGTCGCTATTCTGCTGCCGGGTGAACTGCCAGTTACTCTGCCAGATGACACTATTTATGTCAATGGCATGGGTGAAGCGGACGAATACAGTATTGTAGTTGGCCACACGCCAGATTGTAGTGGTGCGACGGTTTGCTCGATTGGCTCGTTTAACGCAAAACGAGGTGGCAAGGTTTACCCGGATGAATTTGAAAAAACTGTTAGCTTAGTTCGAGGCATCACTGCTTACTTCAGTCCTTTGACCTGCGGGGCTTCTTGCTCACCTCCTAGCATCGGTTGGGAATATGAAGGTGCTTTCTATCGGATGCATCTGGAGATCGATAGCCGCAACCCAAGCCAAGATGAGGAAATCATGGTCCGGTTGGCTAACTCTGCAATTGAAATGGGGCCGCGTTAAATTATAAGCCTGTTAGTTTACATTAGGTGCTTTCACTCAAGAACCATCTGAGAATTTACTCAGATGGTTATGATCTAGCTCAAGTTGATAATTTTAGATCTAAGAAGGCAAGGCAGCTTGAGTGATAATTTTAATTCAAGCTGCAATTGCTTCCTCATAGGGTACAAAGGACCGTTTGGATGCCTGACAAACAGGACAAACCCAATCATTGGGAATAGCTTCAAACGGAGTTCCAGGAGCAATACCAGAATCCGGATCTCCAGTTACAGGATCGTAAATCATCGAGCACTGGAGACAGATCCACTTACGAGTGGCTGGGTCAGTACCAGCCACTTTAGGACTAGGGGCAACACCATCCAAAGCTTTCAACGCTTCTGTGTACTGTTGAGCGTGATGATTCTCAATATGAGTTAATAGGCCAAAGCGATGTGCCGCCTTTCGAAACATTGCGGCATGTTCGCGAGATTCCGCTTCCTGTTCTTGAAACTCAGCGGCTGCACCGCTATCTCTATCATCACGCGCCTGCTCAGCAAAACCAGGGTACATCGTAGTGTACTCGTAGGTTTCTCCCTCGATCGCTAATTCCAAACAGCGAGCTACAAGTGCTTTTTTCTGGCTTGCATCCAAGGTAGAAACATCATCAACCGCTAGTTCGGGATGAAGGAGACGAAAATGGGCGAAAGCGTGTTCTGTTTCTTGATTCGCTGTATCTCGAAACAGCTTTGCTAAGTCAGCCATTCCTAACTTACGAGCCACATCCGCAAAGAATAAATACTTGCGGTTAGCCATTGATTCGCCAGCAAAGGCATCTGCTAGATTTTTAGCAGTATTAGAGTTAGCAAGATCCACAGTTCTACTTCGTTCCAGAGAAGAGTAAGGCTATCTCAGAATAACTCCGAGTTACTAAGAAGTCAAACTTATAGTTCAGTATTAGTGCACAACTAATTCAATAAGTTCAAACCATTCTCTAAGCCTTGTAGAGAATTACTGGTTATGCAAAATTAGACCCCTTATACAGCTTGAAGCAGGGCCAGTAATTATCGATTTGTGGGGCCTAATTTACCCGTTGAGTAAGGGCCCCAGTCTTCAGCCTCTTACTTATCTTCAACCTCGTTGCCAGCCTTATCCACTTTAGGAATAAAATCAGGCCGCTCTTTGTCCTCCCATCCCGAGGGACGCTCAGAGTTGTACCAGGCAATCGAGCCAATACCAACTGCTGCCACGAAGCCAAGACCCATCACGCCCAGATAAATGGTCGGAATTTCAGCGATGAGCATTGTGTCTAGGCTCCCTTAATATTTCATCATCTTTCAGAATAAACCAAGCCCCCGTTCCTTCTACGGCAAAGAGGCATCTACTGGCCTAATCGGTTAGCCCTGAGTTGGCCTCTAAGCTGTTGAGGGAACTCAACTCTGCTTCTAGAACGCACAATAGAGAGGTTCTGACCCAAAGCGAACAGCATCATGGAAAACGTTGATTGGCAAAGTGTAACCGCAGGTGGATTGGCCGTAGCAATTCTGCTCGGCGGCATGCTGATGATGTTCTCTAACGTTTGGACAATGGATAAGAAGCAGCCCCCCAAGTGAACCAGCTCCCTTGAGCCAGCTTAGGCAGCGATCTGCTGCTCTGTGTCGTTAGGCTCCGTCGGGTCAACCACCTTCAGCGCTGGTGCTGTATCAGCTGAAGCTTGAGAACGATGGGGAAGATGAATGCCTAAGAACAAGTCATAGACAAAGCTCCAGAGAGCCTTACGGCTCTCCAAAATTCCCAAACACTGAGGAGAGCCGTGAGCCTCAAGCAACGGCTTAGCCTCGTGGTAGCCACGCTGGTAGAGATACCAGGGGATAGATGGCCAGAGGTGGTGGATCAAATGGTAGTTCTGGCCCAGGATGAGAACATTGAGAACTGCACTAGGGTAAACCCGAGCATTGCGCCAACGGTGACGCTCAACAAAGGGACGGTGGGGCAAATAGTCAAAAAATAGGCCCAGAGCGTAGCCCACAATCATCAATGGGATGCCCCAGTAGGTGATGAAGTAGTGCCACCAACCGATCTGGATGCAGGTGTAAACAGTGCCAATCAAAATGGCACGGCTGAGAAACCACTCCAGCAGCTCAAACTTGCGCCACAGACGCCGCTGGAAAAAGTACACCTCGTGGTAGAAAAAACGCGGTGCAATTAGCCAGAGAGGCCCCCCGTGGGAGACGTAATAGTCGGGGTCGTTGTCTGGGTCATTAACATGGGCATGATGCTGGATGTGCACTCGGGTAAACACCGGAAACACAAACCCCAGCATCAAAGCGGCACCGTGCCCCAAAGCTGCATTGACGATGCGGTTTGGGTGAGCCGAATTATGACAGGCATCGTGGATGACTGTCCCAGCCAGGTGCAGAGCAAGCAGATTGGTAAAGAAGACCAACCAACGCGGCCACAGCCACCAACCGTAACCCCCCACTGCTAGGCCTAGCAGGCTCAGGGATATCAGGAACATGAACAGAGTCGGATTCCAGGTCCCTGGCGGCCCTATTAATTCCTTAGAGACAGTCAGGGTCTTCCCTGCCTGCATAGAATGCTCCTCGTGTTTAAGCCTCAGGGTAGTATACGATACTTAACGAACCTTTTCGCCTTCTCAGGTCTGACGAGTGCTGGCCTGACTTATGCTAAGATGCCGTCTGCGATGGAAATCGCGGGGGAGCGTGGTGGAATGGTAGACACAAAGCACTTAAAATGCTTTGGCTCAAAAGGCCGTGAGGGTTCAAATCCCTCCGTTCCCATAACTGGTAAGCATCTGAAGCCCTAGGCTACTGACTGGGGCTGGTAGAAACTCGCCGCGAAAATCTAAGAACTGAACCAGCAATAGGTAGCCGATGCCTAAGGTTAGGGCAATAGCCCCTGTAACTACGGCAACCCATTTAGGTCGATCCATTGTGAATACTCCGTTATTGCTTTGAGCTTTCTTCTTCACTCTAGGACATCTGCTGAGCGGCACTGGCTGGTCCAGATTGCACAATAGAAGAGAAACTCAAAAGACTCGGAATCACTTGCCTCCCCATGCTTGGACGCTTTCAACAAAGTCACCTGCGCATTGAAATTAACGCCTCTGAGGAGACGCTCTCGCGCTGCTTACTGAAACCGGCTACCTTTTCCCAGTGGCTGTGGCCGCAGCAATTCTCACCCGATCTGCCTGAAACCCTGACAGCAGGCGTCATGTTTACCGACTGGCTGGGCCCTGTTGCTGTGCAGCACCGGGTCGAGGCTGCACAGACAGGACGATTACTGCTAACCCTCTGGCAGGGCATTGACGGCTTTCATGAGTGGCGTTGGGGTGAGGGCTGGGTGCAGTCTCGTCTAGAGGGCATCTCGCTATTGCCCCTTAACCTGGGACAGACCCTATCCTTAGCGCGTCTGCGGCAATATCTGGCTACGCAAGCTCAAAGCTAGTTAAGGGTCAAAGCAAAGCTCCCAAAGCCTAAAGACCTGGGAGCTTGACCTTTAGTTGAGTTCGAACGCGCCTTAGAAATTCATCTCAGCCGCTTGGACTTTCTCAACTTGCTTCTTCTTGAGGACCAGCATGAGCTGGGATACAGCGACTGAAGCGAAGAAAGCAATCAGCCACTTGACGCGATCAGGACTCTGGAGCACGATTTCAGCATCCACCTGACCAAAGCCACCCACATTGGGATTGACGGTCAAAGGAGCATCCTTCGCAACTTGAGCACCCTGGGAGACAACCAGCTCTGGACCAGCAGGAATCGTTTCTACAACTTCCTTACCTTCCGCTGTCTCGATGGTGACCTGGTAACCGCCGCCTTCGTCCTCAGAGACGGGGGTAATCGCGCTGATTGTGCCTTCAACTGGAGCAGTGAACAGGTTGTTATTGCTCTTCTCACCAGTTGGGTAGATTTGCCCACGGCCACGGTTGCCGCCCACATGAACGGCGTACTTCAAGAAGTGGACATTCTTATCTGTAGCTGGGTCAGGGGAGAGCACCGGGAAAACTAATTCCTGATACTCGTCGCCAGGTAGGGGGCCGATAAGAACGATGTTCTCTTTATCTTCCGCGTAGGGCTGATAGTAAAGTCCCTCGATCTTTTCCTTAAGTTCGGCTGGAATCCGGTCTTCTGGTGCAATTTTGAAGCCCTCTGGCAGCATGACGACTGCACCGACGTTCAGCCCAGCCTTGCTACCGTCGCTCTGTACCTGCTGACTGCCTTCCGGGTAAGGGATTTTGACGACAGCCTCAAATACCGTGTTTGGCAAGACTGACTGAGGAATTTCTACTTCGATTGGTTTTTGCGCTAGGTGGCAGTTGGCGCAAACAATCCGCCCCGTGGCTTCGCGGGGTGTTTCGTAGTTCTGTTGCGCCCAGAAGGGGTAGGCCTGGGCAGCTTGCGGAGAAATTACCCCACTGATCAAGAGCACAGCAGCAATGGCTGCTACGAACAATTTCTTCATCACAAGTTTCGGCTAGGAAGGAAGTATGAATGCTGAAGCCGCTCGGCTATGCCCACCAGGGATCTTCGCCCGTACGGAAGTCTTGCTCGGTCCAGGGGGTAAAGCTCACCTTGTTATCTTCAACAGCGGCATGGACCAGAGCCAGAGACAGAGGCGCAGGACCGCGCACAACTTTACCAGCACTGTTGTACTGGGAGCCGTGGCAGGGGCACTTAAACTTGTTCTCAGCGGCGTTCCACGGTACGACGCAGCCTAGGTGAGTGCAGACAGCATTGAGACCGTAGTCGCCGATCTCTTTGTCTTCAGTGACGACCAGATACGTAGGGTCACCCTTCAGGCCCTGAGTCAGCACACGGTCACCAGGAGCATGGCTACCCAGAAAGGCATCAACTAGAACATCCTGTCCCAGAGCGTCCTTTGCTGTAACGCCACCACCACCGCTACCACTAGAGGGAGGGATGAAATACTTAACTACTGGATATAGAGCCCCGAGTGCAGTCACGGCGACTGCGCCACCAGTCAGAGCGTTCATAAACTGACGGCGTCCCATGGTAGGAACGTCTGACTTCGGGTCCGGTAAGTTGGGAGGAGAAAAACTAGAAGCTTCTGCCATAGCCTACGCTGGGAATAAAGGGGATGAGGACGCTATTACATTTCTTGACAAACACATCATATCCAGAAGCGGGGAATGCAAATTTATACAAAATGTTAAGTTCACCGCCTGAGTCTAGTAACTACCTGGTCTTTTTACACTTGCCATGACTGGATCAGACCTGCGACAACTGCTTCTCACCAAGTGGGGTTTCTCCTACGACATTCAGTTTCGCCGCACGCAGGGCCGGATTTTTATGCAAGTGATGTGGCGTTATCAGGAGCAGGTTTCGTTCCCCCTTGATGAAGCAGATTATTTGAGTCATTTAGATCAAGTTGCCGCTTATTTGATTGCCTGGGGAGCTGTGGAACAGGTCACTCGTTTCATCCAAGAAACCAAGCAGCGTCCTCGTTTAGGTAAAGCAGTGGGCATTCCTCTAGAATTGGGTGAACGCGCCTCTGAATGGATGCTGGAGAACTTTTAAGGAGTTGTTTGGCAGGACTTCCCTAACCAAGGGAGCAAAAGTTCTTCAGACCAAATCTTCAAGAATTGATTTCATTGAGATGAGTTGCCTGAAGCAGTTTTGGGCTCCAGTTAGATCTTAAACAATTGATTGAATGTCAATGCCTTGACAATCTACAGTCAGATATATCCTCAACGCGTTAAAGTTGATGCTAATTCTTGAAGGAGCTGATCCTGCTCCTGCCTCGTCTTTTCAAGCTGCACCAGGATGCTTGCTAGCTTTTCTCTAGCCTCTTTATCAAGTGATATGGGATTCAACTCCTTCAGCTCTGAAATATTCGCTTGCGATCTTCTACTGAGGCTAGAACTGAAGAAATGCTGACCTATCTTGAAGGGAAATCCTAGGACAGAGAGCCAGATTCTCTCACTCAAGTTGGCTAGTGCTTTGCTCAATCCCCACAGCAAGAAAATTGACCCTAAAAAAATTGCTATCGTCCAAATTGAGTGGCTCATAGTCCAACCGATATGTGGATGAGACTTTGCCCACGATTGAAGGGACGCAGCCATGAAGTTCTGAGTGGGTTCAGCTAACTTCTGTAGTGGAGTTCCCGCATTTTGAAGGGCAGGTTCTAAAGCTGTTCTGGCCTTAACTGCAGTTTCACCAATATTGATGGCAGCCTGGTGAGTAACTTCGGTCACAGTGCTTGCAGCTTTGTGTGCTGTTCCATTGAAAGCAGCAACAGCTCCATTCGCAGTTTTTGAGGAAATTGTGTGTGCGTAGGTCGTAATATCGGTAGCCGTATCAATCGTTCTCTGCTTCAGCCCGCTTAATAAGTTAGACGTATTAGTCGCTATGTCAAAACTGGTATTTTGCACGCTTTGAACACCATTAGCCTATATCTCAACCAGCATCATGTAATCCACGATTGTTCCCCCAAAGTAAAACCTTGATGCTTCTAAAGTTGCTGTCAGTCTAACGAACCTCTCAGGCAAAGACCCCCCTACTTCTCAGCAGGGGGGTCTTTTTAGAAGCCTAAACTATCAGATCAAGCTCATCCGAACTTACCAGCAGTTGAGGCAATGACGAAGGCAGCGTAGGTAAAGATGTAGCCAACTGTAAAGTGAGCTAGACCAATCAAGCGGCCTTGAACGATGGACATAGCAACCGGCTTGTCCTTCCAGCGAACTAGGTTCGCTAGAGGCGTGCGCTCGTGAGCCCAAACTAGGGTCTCGATCAGCTCTTGCCAGTAGCCTCTCCAGGAGATCAGGAACATGAAGCCGGTGGCCCAAACCAGGTGCCCGAAGAGGAACATCCAAGCCCAAACTGCCAGGTTATTCATGCCGTAGGGGTTGTAGCCGTTGATCAACTGTGAGCTATTCAGCCACAGGTAATCGCGCAGCCAGCCCATGATCGTCACTGAAGACTCGTTGAACTGAGCCACATTACCTTGCCACACCGTCAGGTGCTTCCAGTGCCAGTAGAAAGTGACCCAGCCAATCGTGTTTAGCATCCAGAACGCTGCTAGGTAGAAGGAGTCCCAAGCAGAGATGTCGCAGGTGCCGCCACGGCCAGGACCGTCGCAGGGGAAGCTATAGCCGAAGTCCTTTTTGTCGGGCATCAGCTTGGAGCCGCGAGCATCCAACGCACCCTTGACCAAAATCAGAGTGGTGGTGTGCAGACCCAGAGCGATGGCATGGTGAACTAGGAAGTCGCCAGGACCAATGGTCAGGAACAGCGAGTTCTTGCCACTGTTAATCGCATCCAGCCAACCAGGCAACCAAATGTTGCCATTGTTCGGCCAAGCCGTTGAAGCCAAGCTATCCGGGTTGGACAGCAGCACGTCTAGGCCGTACAGAGCCTTGCCGTGAGAGGCCTGGATGAACTGAGCGAACACAGGCTCGATCAGAATCTGCTTCTCAGGCGTGCCAAAGGCTTGCATCACGTCGTTGTG